>CALWUF010000015.1 GCA_944384655.1 uncultured Butyricicoccus sp.
TTGTATTCATGGCAAATAGGATGCCACCTGCCTTTCGGTTTTGTCTTAGCAACTCAACCTTACCACAGGTCATCCCTATTTGCCAACTTTTTTTATCTTGTGTCACACATCATTGTAACACCTACAAAAAATGCGGACAGGAATACATTTTTTCTGTTGACAAACTGCATTTTTATGGGGTATACTAATAATTGACCGTCAGCGAGGATTGCTATGAAACTCGATTTGAAACGCATTGCGGTGACCGATGGGGAAACCATTCCGTTTTCCTACGACGCCGATCTCACAAAAGAGGAAATGAACGGAGAATACCCCTTCCGTACGCCGGTTCATATCGAAGGCGAGGTTCGGAACCATTTGGGTGTTCTCAATCTGCACGCAACCGTTCGCGCGCTGTATCAAACACGGTGCGCCCGCTGTCTGACACCTGTCAATGTGGATCTTGATGTACCGTGCGACATGATTTTGTCCGCTGAGGTACAGGACGATGAGCGGGACGATATCTATCAATTGGAAGGCGACAGCGTTGAGCTGGATGATATCGTAATTCCTGCATTGCTGTTGGAAATCCATATGACTTACTTGTGTAAGCCGGATTGCAAAGGTCTGTGTCCGACCTGCGGCAGCAATTTGAATGAAGGTCCATGCGGCTGTGATGGGCGACAGATTGACAGTCGGCTGGCTGTCCTTCAGAAACTCCTGGATCAGGACGACTGAAGATATGACTTTATCAAAAATGTACTTTCAGGATAGACAGAGGAGGTGTTACCGAAATGGCAGTACCAAAGAGAAAGACTTCAAAAGCGAGACGTGATACGAGACGCAACAACGTTTGGAAGCTTTCTGTTCCGGGTATGGTCAAGTGCCCGAAGTGCGGCGAAATGAAGCTCCCGCACAGAATGTGCAAAGCTTGCGGTTACTACAATGGTCGTGAGGTTGTAAAGGTTTCCGAGTGATTTCGGAGCACCTCAGCAGATTGACGAAGAAATAGAGAAGGCGGCAAGGGCTTCCTTCTCTATTTTTTTGCTGTCAGGTATGAACTGGATTTTTATTACCATTTGTCTGTTTTCCTGCCGCAGCGCTTGACGGACTCGTTGAGACATGCGATAATTTGAATAGAAGTATCTGAAACATGTAAAAGAAAAGGATTGATGTCCCGGTGGAGCTGGGACAGCCGCAGGATGTTGACCTGTGTGAATCCTGCTGCAACGGATGCGTCCAGGCATCCGCAGGCAGAAAGGAGTGTTCCATTATGGCAAAGCCAATTGTTGCAATTGTCGGACGCCCCAATGTGGGTAAGTCCCAACTGTTTAATCGTTTGGCAGGTAAACGCCTGTCGATCGTGGAAGATACGCCAGGCATTACCCGTGATCGTTTATATGCCGACTCGGAATGGCGTGGACGGGCGTTCCAGGTTGTCGATACGGGCGGCATTGAGCCGAGTACGGACAACGAAATATTGAAATTTATGCGTATGCAGGCGGAAATCGCCATCAATGCGGCGGATGTCATTGTCCTGATGACTGACCTGCACAGCGGTATCACCGCCACGGATGAGGATGTTGCAACCATGCTGCGCCGTTCGCGCAAGCCGGTGGTGCTGGCGGTCAACAAATGTGACCGCCCGGGCAAGGAACCGCCGGAATTTTATGAATTTTATAATCTCGGTCTGGGTGAGCCATATGCGATTTCTGCATTGCATGGCTATGGCACAGGCGATCTGTTGGACGCCTGCTATGAATATTTTCCGGAAGAAGAGGAAGATGAAATGGGCAGCCGCTATATTAAGGTTGCGGTCATCGGTAAACCAAATGTCGGAAAATCTTCGCTTGTCAATCAGATTTTGGGTGAACAGCGCGTTATTGTGAGCGACATCGCGGGCACGACACGCGACAGTGTTGATTCGCGTTTTGAAAATGAAAAAGGCAAATATCTGTTCATTGATACGGCGGGTATCCGCAAACGCTCCCGTATTGATGAAAAAGTGGAGAAATTCAGCGTTATGCGTTCGCTTATGGCAATCGAACGGTCTGACGTGTGCGTTATCATGATCGATGCGACGGAGGGCGTTACCGAACAGGATACCAAGGTTGCAGGCGAGGCGCACGATGCAGGAAAGGCATGTATCATCGTCGTCAACAAGTGGGATCTTGTCGAAAAGGATGGCAAGACGATGGATCAGTATACACGCCGTGTGCGCGAAGGGCTGGCATATATGCCGTATGCGCCGGTGTTGTTTTTATCCGCAATGACTGGTCAGCGTGTGCCCAAACTGTTTGACACCATCAACGCCGTATATGAGCAAAATGGCAGACGGATTCCCACAGGACAGCTCAATTCCCTGCTGGCAGAGGCGACTGCGCGTGTACAGCCTCCTACAGATAAGGGACGCCGGCTGAAGATTTATTATATCACGCAGTCAGGCGTCCGTCCGCCTACGTTTGTCTGCTTTTGTAATGATGCGCGCCTGTTCCATTTCTCCTATCAGCGGTATTTGGAAAATCAGATCCGTGAGGTATATGGTCTGGATGGCACGCCCATCCGAATGATTATCCGCGAACGCAGTGATAAGGAGAACGGCTAAATGGAATTGGTGATCAATATTTTGATTCTAGCTGCCGTAGGCTATCTGCTGGGCAGCATTAACTCAGCCATTTTGGTTTCTAAATTGACCATGGGATATGATATCCGTACCAAGGGAAGCGGAAATGCCGGGCTGACCAATGCGTATCGATGCATGGGCACCGGCAGGACATTGCTGGTATTGGTGGGCGATGTTGCAAAAGCAGCGATTGCATTGTATATCGGCGGCATGTTGATGGGACCCATGGGTGAATTGATTGCAGGCGCATTTGTTATACTCGGGCATGTCTTTCCGTTATATTTCGGTTTCAAAGGCGGCAAGGGCGTGTTGGTTGGTGCGACGATGGTAGCCATGTTTGATTGGCGCATTGTGTTGATTCTGTTGGCGGTATTTATCCTGTTGGTCGGTGTGACCAAATGGGTTTCACTCGGCTCCGTAGTAGGGGCGGCGATGTTCCCGTTCCTGACGTATTTTTTTTACCGGGATATCCCGATGTTTGTGATGACCGCTGCCATGGCTGCCGCAGTCATCTATATGCACCGCAGCAATATCGTTCGGATGCTGCATGGGGAAGAAAACAAGTTTACGCTGCATAGCGGTCATAAATAACAGGCGCTGCGCGGTGTGTGAGGAATACAGAGGAGTTTGTGCATGAAGATTTTTGTAGTCGGTTGCGGCGGCTGGGGTATGGCGCTGTCCATCCTCCTGCATGAAAATGGACATGATGTCACAAGTTGGTCGTTTTTTGAAGAAGAATGCCGTATGCTGCGTGAAGAACGGACCAATGAGCGCCTTTTGCCTGGCATCAAGCTGCCAGAACAAATCGAAATTACCAATGACCTGACGGGTGCGGCAGATGCGGATATCGTTCTGATGGCAGTGCCATCGTTTGCGGTGCACGCGACTGCACAGCAGCTTTCACACATCATTCCACCGCAGACGGTAATTGTAAATGTCGGTAAGGGTCTCGATCGTGACAATGGATATTGCCGCTTCTCCGAAACCATCATGAATGCGACACATAGAAAAAATCCGGTTGTTGCGTTGACGGGTCCGACGCATGCAGAGGAAGTTGCACGCGGGATTTTGACTGCGATTCTGGCGGCGTCTGAATCGCGGGCTGCGGCGATCCTTGTACAGCAGGCATTTATGAATGATCGCTTCCGCGTTTATATTTCGCCGGACATCATCGGTGCGGAATTGGGCGGCTGTTTTAAAAATATCATTGCACTGGCAGCGGGTATTTGCGACGGCATAGGTCTGGGAGACAATTCTAAGGCGGCGCTGATGACGCGCGGATTGACAGAAATTGCACGCCTTGGCGTCGCGTTGGGCGCGCGCAGCGAGACGTTTGCTGGATTGTCCGGTATGGGCGACCTGATTGTTACCTGTACGTCGATGCATTCGCGCAATCGTCGCGCCGGTATCAAAATTGGACAGGGCATAGATGTACACCAGGCAATGAAGGAAGTTGGCGCTGTGGTCGAAGGCTATTATGCAACGGAAGCAGGATATATGCTTGCGCAGAAAATGGGCATTGATATGCCGATCACCTGCGCGATGTATGACCTGTTGTATCAGGACAAACCTGTTAAGGAATGCATTCAAAAGCTGATGGCGCGTCCGCGCAAGAGCGAAATCGAAGAAATCTGGAGATAATGACGCACACGGCGTATGGCATGCATATTAATCCCATCAAATCGCAACGCGGCGGAGGACAAAAACAGTCCTCCGCCGCTGTTTTGATTTATGGAATGAATTCTGAAAAAGGAGCATTGAAAAAAGCTCCCTGCAAATCGCAGAGAGCCAATTTATTTCCGTTGAGCAATTAGATTGCGCGGGTAACCTTGCCGGAACGGAGGCACCGAGAGCAAACATTGACATGGCACGGAGTGCCGTTAACGATAGCCTTTACGCGGCGAACGTTGGGCTTCCAGGTACGGTTGGAACGTCTGTGCGAATGGGAAACTTTGATACCAAAAGTTACACCCTTGCCGCAAACTTCACACTTTGCCATCTTTCCTGCACCTCCTTATCTTTATCATTTGAGTAACGGATATTATAATACCACAACGAGGCGGGAAATGCAAGAGCAACGGGCAAAAATATTTGACAGATGGAAAAAAACAGAGTGGGCGCATTGCATTGGTCAAATGTATCCGTTATAATAAGATATACAGTTGAGATAGAATATGATTGCATTGACATATGGGCTGAAACGATATGAGAATATAAAATAGCATAGGAGGCTGAAGGGTATGCAACTGAAAGAATTCAGCGTAACATTGGGTCAACTGATTACTGAATTTAAGTTTGAAATTATTTATGGACCCGAAGGGTTTGAAAAAATTGAAATTACTACGGATGATGTCAATCGTCCTGGTCTTCAGCTTGCTGGTTATTTTGATTATTTTGAACCAAATCGCCTGCAAATTATGGGCAAAGTTGAAAATACCTATGTAGAGCAGTTTGAAAGCGCAAAACGCTATGAAATTTTTGATCAGCTATGTTGTACAGGCATTCCAGCTGTTATCATCACACGGAATATCGAGGTATTTCCGGAGTTGGTCGAGGCTGCGAAAAAATATGACGTTGCTGTGCTCCGGACCAATGAATTTACGTCGTCCGTCATGAATGCAATTGTCGCTTCCCTTAAGGTGTCACTCGCGCCGCGCATCACAATGCATGGCGTACTGGTTGAGATTTACGGTGAAGGTGTGCTCATTTTGGGTGACAGCGGTGTTGGCAAGAGTGAGACTGCCATTGAGCTGGTCAAACGAGGACATCGTTTGATCGCAGATGACGCCGTTGAAATTAAACGCGTTTCTGACCGGACTCTGGTGGGAACAGCACCGGAAATCATTCGTCATTTTATTGAATTGCGCGGCATTGGTATTGTCGATGTCCGTCGTATTTTTGGTATGGGTGCAATTAAGGATACTGAACGCATTGACCTGATTATCAATCTGGAACCGTGGGTGGAAGGCAAGATGTATGACCGTCTTGGTCTGGACAATCAATATACGGATATCCTGGGTCTCAGCATCCCGTCGCTGACTGTTCCGGTACGTCCCGGACGTAACCTTGCGGTTATTATTGAGGTTGCCGCCATGAATCACAGACACAAGTCGATGGGATACAACGCGGCAAAGGAACTCAACGAGCGCATGATGAAGTCAATGGGTATGAACCAGTAAACAATCCATCGCGCGTGGCAGAAAGGGTCTGGCAATAGGTCGCCAGATCCTTTTTAGCAGCCCGATTTTATGTTTCATTCAAACATCAAAGGGAAATAGATGGGAAATGAATCGGCAGGATAAAGCGAGGGAGGTATACAAAACCGGTAAAAAGTTCAATATTTTGGAAAAAATAGAAAAACCAGCCGTTTATAGGCTGGTTTTATTGGAGCAGGTAACGGGAGTCGAACCCGCTTATGCAGCTTGGGAAGCTGCCGTTCTACCGGTGAACTATACCTGCAAACGAATTCCGTAACGTATTTATTATACCATGCACAAGGGAATATTGCAAGCAAAATATCGATTTTTATGCGGCATAGAGAGGAAAGCGCATATAAGGCTGTTGATTATCGGCATACTGTATAGTATAATACAAACCAAATAAAACTGTACAGCGAAAGCTGGTTGGAGGAATAGATATGGCAGCGCAGAAAGAGGACAGAAGAATCCGTCGCACAAAGCGGCTGCTGCGGCAGGCATTGGCGGAATTGATGAATGAAAAAGAGTTCAAGGATATTACCGTAAAGGAAATTACTGATCGCGCTGATTTAAATCGGGGTACCTTTTATTTCCATTATACGGATACCTATGATCTGCGTGAAAAAATCGAGAATGAATTGGTACATGATTTTAAGGAAGTTATATCCAGCTACAGCCCTACACCGGAGAATTATTCTGCAAGGCACATGCTGGAGCAGGCTATCAGCTATATGGAAGAACAAAAATTCCTTATTCGGACATTGTTTCACAACAGTGGCGTAGGTGATGGTCTGCAAAGTAAATTTACAGCGGTCATTGAGGATATGGTGACCAACGTGCAGACACAATTAAAATTAAATGATACTGGCAAGCAGGCGAAATATATCTGTCGTTTTTGTTCGAGTGGAATCATTGGTTGTCTGAATATGTGGCTTCAGGAAGGGGAGGGCATGACAGGAAAGACGCTTGTCGACTGCTTAGATGATATGATTAACCGTGCGATTGCAATTTGAAGGGGAAGATTATCTATGTAACACGGGGGACAGCGTTTGTCGGAAGAGCTGCCCCCGTTTTCATCATTGTACCATTTTGTCAACTGTATTTGCCGCGTCCTGTGCTGCATGGCTGACCATACCGGCTGTTTTATGCGCTGTACGTGAGATATTGCGTCCGGTACTCGTTCCGGAGAGAGCGTAATTGACTGCCATCACTGCTGCGGCAGCACCTGCAAGTCCGGTCACAACACCGGTCATAAAGGAACCTGTACTCATCAATGTCTTCCCCTTTCTGCGAGTCTGATATCAGCATGCCCGCTGGATGAAAAATCTATACAGGAAAATATGGACAAGTATTTGAAAAATTCATTTTTCGACAATTGGACAAAATGCATGACGAAAACAGTCGTATCCTGTGCATTTTGACGGAAAGTTTGTCCGTATTTCAGTTTACAAAATCTCTTGTGCGGTATATAATAAAATACAAGAAAAAATTGCACCTTTAAGCCGTTCCCGTGAGTTCGGCAAGGCGTTTGGAACAATGAGTGGGAAAGGGGCATTAGGCTTAGACTGCCCTTTTGGCTTTGCGGCTTCCGCCTTTTTGGTGCGGTGAGCCGTTTTTTATTTTCCGATGGGAGGGGAACGGATGAAGCAAGTGAAAAAGGCGGAAATCATGGATGAAAATGCCATGCAGCGCGCGATTAACCGTATTTCATACGAGATTGTTGAACGCAATCACGGCAGCACTGGTATTGTGTTGGCAGGTGTGCGCACGCGCGGGGTATTCCTTGCCCAACGCATTGCAGACAAAATCGCCGAGGTGGAAGGCATACGTCCGCTTCTGGTTTCGCTGGATATCACTGCATTCCGCGATGACAAACAGGGGAGTACGGATGCTGTGCAGTTGCCGGAGATTGAAAACATCGAACACAGCAAAGTGATTATTGTGGACGATGTATTGTCCACGGGCCGGACGGTGCGTGCAGCGATGGAAGCCGTGCTGCATATGGGGCGCGCCCAGTGCATTCAGCTTGCCGCACTCATTGACCGCGGACACAGGGAACTTCCCATTCGTCCGGATTATGTCGGTAAGAACCTGCCGACGTCCCGTGCGGAGACCGTCCGTGTTTATATGAAGGAATACGATGGCAGAGATTGCGTCGTTATTTTGACTGACGCATAAACCGAACAACCATTTTGAACATACACAAACATCCACAGGAGGAAAAGACTATGTCTGTCAATGCATTGGTGAGCAAAATCCGCGAAAAAAACAATCCGACTGTTGCAGGGCTGGATGCCCGCCTGGAGTATATCCCGGACCATATCACCGAAAAATATGTTGCAGAGTACGGCAAGACGTTACAAGCGGCAGCCGCAAGTATGATGGAGTTTAATAAGGGGTTGATTGACGCGCTGTACGACATCGTTCCGGCCATCAAGCCACAGGCGGCCTATTATGAACTGCTCGGACCGGAAGGCGCGGTTGTTCTGCGTGACACCATCGCATATGCGCATGAGAAGGGGATGTACGTCATCGCAGATATCAAACGCAACGATATCGGAGCTACGGCAACTGCATATGCACAGGCCTATTTGGGTCGCAGTGAGGTCTGCGGTGAGAGCGTGCCGGTTTATGACAGTGACTCCTGTACCGTCAATGCATATCTCGGCACGGATGGCATTGAACCATTTCTGACTGAATGCAAAAATCGTGATAAGGGCATTTATGTTCTCGTCAAAACGTCGAATAAATCTTCCGGTGAATTCCAGAACCGTTTGATGGGCGATCAGCCGCTATATGTCCGCATGGCAGAGAAAGTCGCGGAATGGGGCGAAAATTTGATGACAGCGTGTGGATATTCACAGGTTGGTGCGGTTGTCGGCGCGACGTATCCGGAAGAACAGAAGATCATTCGGAAGATCATCCCGCACAGCTATTTCCTCGTACCGGGGTATGGCGCGCAGGGTGCAACAGCAAAGGATATTGCCAATGCGTTCAATGACGACGGTTTGGGTGCAATTGTCAATTCTTCCCGCGGTATCATGTGCGCATGGAAGAAATGCAGTCTCGATTATCAGGAAGCTGCGCGTCAGGAAGCCATCCGCATGCGCGATGATATCGTAAGAGCAATCCGTTGATTTACAAAATACCGTTGTGTTTTATTTGTTAAATTTTTTTGTCTATAGAAGATAAGGAGTGTATGGAATTTTGAAAAAAGCCTATCTCCTGCTGGCCGACGGCACGCTGTTTGAGGGCGTAAGCGTCGGTGCAGAGGGCGCATCTATTGCGGAAATCGTGTTCAATACCGGCATGGCAGGCTATCAGGAAGTACTGACTGATCCATCCTATTATGGGCAGAGCGTCTGCATGACCTATCCGCTCATCGGCAACTATGGCTTGAATGCAGATGATTTTGAGTCGCGTAAGTGCTGGGTTTCCGGATTTATTATGCGTGAAGCCTGTGACTATCCATCCAACTGGCGCTGTGACCGTTCGCTGGATGCCTATTTGAAAAAAGAAGGTGTTGTCGGTCTGGCAGGTATTGATACGCGTCGTCTGACCCGTATTCTGCGCAATAGCGGCGTTATGAATGGCATCCTGTATTCTGAAGGATACGAGCCGGATGAAGCGATGATCGGACAGATGAAGGAATATCAGGTGACTGGCGCAGTCAAAGCAGTTACCATCCATGAACCGGCGGTTTATCCGGCAACAACCGAGCAGAAGCATCGCGTTGCGCTGCTCGATTTCGGTGTCAAGCGCAACATTCAGCGTGAGCTGTGCGCGCGTGGATGTGAAGTTACCATCCTGCCCGCGTACACCGATCCGCAAACCATTCTGAACGGCGGATATGATGGCATTATGTTGTCCAACGGTCCGGGCGACCCGTCTGAAAATATAGAGATTATTGAAAATCTGAAAGTTCTGATCGGTTCAGGTATGCCTATTTTCGGCATTTGCCTGGGTCATCAGTTGTTGGCGCTCGCCATCGGCGCAGGAACCAGGAAAATGAAGTTTGGTCATCGCGGCGTCAACCATCCAGTCAAAGATCTGGCAAAGGATCGCACCTATATCACCAGCCAGAACCATGGATATGCAGTGGTGGGCGATACAGTCAATCCTGAAGTTGCCCGCGTCAGCCATATCAATATCAATGACAATTCCTGTGAAGGCATTGAGCACATCAACGCCCCGATCTTCACCGTTCAGTATCATCCGGAAGTCAAGCCGGGTCCGCAGGATACAGCGTATCTGTTTGATCAGTTTGTTTCCCTTATGGATGAGAAGAAAGGAGGCGCTCAATAATGCCGCTGCGCAAGGATATTCACAAAGTAATGGTACTCGGCTCCGGTCCGATTGTCATCGGTCAGGCAGCAGAATTCGATTATGCAGGCACACAGGCTTGCCGCGCACTGCGCGAGGAAGGTCTGGAGGTCATTTTGGTAAATTCCAATCCGGCAACCATCATGACTGACAAAGCGATGGCGGATAAGGTTTATATCGAACCGATGACCATCCCCTGTGTACAGGAGATTATTAAAAAGGAACGTCCGGATTCCATCCTGCCGACGTTGGGCGGTCAGACCGGTTTGAATATTGCCATGGAATTGGTTGCCAACGGGTTCCTTGAGGAATATGGGGTCAAACTGCTGGGTGCAAATCCGACCACCATCGACAAGGCTGAAGATCGCCAACTGTTTAAGGATACGATGGAGAAGATCAATGAACCGATCATCGCATCCAAAGTCGTGCACACCGTGGAAGATGCCGTTGCCTTCACGAAAGAAATCGGCCTGCCAGTCATCATCCGTCCAGCCTATACGCTCGGCGGCACCGGCGGCGGCATCGCGTATACCTGGGATCAACTGCGTGAGATTGCGGCGTCCGGTATCCTGTATTCCCGCGTCGATGAGATCCTCGTCGAGAAATGCATCGCCGGTTGGAAAGAAATCGAATATGAAGTCATGCGTGACGGCAAGGGAAATGTCATCACCGTTTGTAATATGGAAAATGTCGATCCGGTCGGCGTGCATACCGGCGATTCGGTTGTTGTCGCACCGAGCCAGACATTGTGTGATTATGAGTATCAGATGCTGCGTACTTCTGCGCTCAAGATCATCACTGAGTTGGGCATCGAGGGCGGCTGTAATGTACAGTTTGCGCTCAATCCGAATTCATTTGAATATGCCGTGATTGAGGTAAACCCGCGTGTTTCGCGTTCGTCTGCGCTGGCGTCAAAGGCGACTGGTTACCCGATCGCGAAGATTGCTGCAAAGATTGCGGTTGGCTATGGTCTGGATGAGTTGACCAATGCCGTCACCGGCAAGACTGCGGCTTGCTTTGAGCCGACGTTGGACTATTGTGTTGTCAAGTTCCCGCGCTGGCCGTTTGATAAGTTTGTCTATGCGGATAAGACTCTGGGCACACAGATGAAGGCGACCGGTGAAGTCATGGCGATTTCCAACAGCTTTGAAGCCGCAATGATGAAGGCCGTCCGTTCGATTGAAATGAAGGTCGATTCGCTGTCTATGCCGTTGATTGCAAAGATGACAGACGAGGAGATCATCGCCAAGGTCAAAACCTGTGATTATGAACGCCTGTTCTCCATCTGCGAGGCATTCCGCCGCGGCATTATGACCATCGATGAGGTGCATGAGATCACGCAGATCGACACCTGGTTCCTCCACGGCTTTATGCGCATTATCGACATGGAGCACATGTTGGAACAGGCAGAGGAAATGACCCCGGAGCTGTATCTGGCGGCAAAGAAATTTGGCTTTACTGACAAAGTGATCGAGCGTTTGTCCGGCAAGTCGGTTGAGAAGGTCACCCGCATGCCGGTCTATAAAACGGTCGATACCTGTGCGGCGGAGTTTGAAGCGGAAACCCCGTATTATTACTCGACATATGACGATGAGACCGAAGTCAAACCATTTGACGGACAGAAAAAGGTTTTGGTACTCGGTTCCGGTCCGATCCGCATTGGTCAGGGCATTGAGTTTGACTATTGTTCCGTTCATTCTGTCTGGGCGCTTCAAAAGCTCGGCTGTGAGACTGTGATTATCAACAACAATCCGGAGACGGTTTCCACGGACTTTGATACGGCAGACCGCTTATATTTTGAGCCGTTGACGCCGGAAGATGTCACAGGTGTTGTCCATGCAGAAAAGCCGGATGCAGCCATCGTGCAGTTTGGCGGTCAGACGGCAATCAATCTGGCAGAACATCTGGAAAAACTCGGCGTACCCATTCTTGGAACACCGGCATGGAGCATTGATGCGGCGGAAGACCGTGAAAAATTTGATGTTATTTTGAATAAGACCGGTATTCCGCGCGCCAAGGGCGAGACTGTATTCACAGAAGAAGAAGCCGTTGAAGTTGCAGACCGTCTGGGTTATCCGGTGCTTGTCCGCCCATCGTATGTTCTCGGTGGTCAGGGTATGGAAATTGCGTACAAAGAAGCGGATATCCGTGAATACATGCAGGTCATTACGCGCACCAAGATTGAAAACCCGGTTCTCGTCGATAAATATCTGATGGGACGTGAAATCGAAGTTGATGCGATTTGTGATGGAGAAGATATTCTGATCCCGGGTATCATGGAGCATATGGAACGCGCTGGCATTCATTCCGGTGATTCCATTTCTGTCTATCCGTCTATCACAATTGAAGACAAGCACAAAGAAACGATTATTGATTACACAAAGAAGCTGTCCAAGGAATTGGCGGTTCTCGGTTTGGTCAATATCCAATTCGTTCTGTATAATGACGAAGTCTATGTCATTGAAGTCAATCCGCGTTCGTCCCGTACCATCCCCTATATCTCCAAGATTACAGGCGTGCCGATGGTCGATTTGGCAACCCGCTGCATGTTTGGTGAGAAACTGCGCGATATGGGTTATGGCACTGGATTGTATCCGGAATGCGAACATTATGCGGTCAAGGTTCCGGTGTTCTCGTTCCAGAAACTGCGCGATCTGGATACGCAGCTTGGACCGGAAATGAAGTCCACCGGTGAGGTTTTGGGCGTATCCACCTCGTTCCGCGAGGCGCTGCTCAAGGGCATGATGGGTGCAGGCTATGAGATGAAGAAAAAGGGTAAGGTTTTGATTTCCGTCCGCGATGCGGATAAGCAGGAAATTGTAACGGTCGCTGAACGCTTTGCCGAGTTGGGCTTTGAACTGTATGCGACCAGCGGCACAGCCAATGTACTCAACCGCCATATGGTTGCAACCAACTCTGTTCGCAATGTCGATGAGCCGTCCCCGAATATGATAGATTTGATTGAATCGGGCGATATTGATTATGTCATCACAACTTCAGTCAAAGGCCGTCATCCGGAGTTGGGTGCGGTAAAGATCCGTCGATCTACAGTCGAACATGCCATTCCGTGCCTGACAGCCATTGATACCGCAAATGCACTGCTGCGTTGCCTGGAAGGCGATACGCGCATTGAGTCATGTGAACTGGTCGATATCAATACGGTTCATTTGCAGTAATTGAAATGAAAATAAAAATGACGTTTCCAAACGGTAAAACCGGGAGGAAACGTCATTTTTTTGTGCGGTCATTTTGCAAGATTATTTGTCAGTTCCCAGCCGCGCAGCGGATAGCGTTGAATCGCACCGAAAATGCGCTGCCGGACACCGTGGTTTTCCCGTTCCAATGAACGGATCAATTGCTTGATTTCTTCGCGTTTGGTGTTGCCATCCACGGGACATGGATTGTGCACCACGGGAAGTTCCAACCGTTTGACAACGGAACGGATGTAGGATTCCGGCGCATAAATCATGGGACGGATTACGGTAATATCACGTCGATCCAGATACGTCTGTGGCAAAAAGCAATTGATACGTCCTTCATATAACAATGACATCATGAGTGTTTCAATGACATCATCATAATGATGTCCCAGAGCGACTTTATTGCAGCCGTTGAGCTTAGCCGTATCATTGAGTGCACCGCGGCGCATTTTCGCACATAAAGAACATGGATTTTCTTCATTGCGGATATCAAACACAATGGTTTTAATCTCTGTGGGACGGATGATATATTCCACGTCCAACTGTTCACATAAGCGTGCAATGGGAGAAAAATCCATTTCGTCGTAGCCCATGTCCAATGTGATCGCTTTGAGTGTATACTGATTTGGATAAAACCGACGCAAATTGGCGAGTGCAGCGAGCAGCACAAGGGAGTCCTTGCCGCCGGATACCCCCACAGCAATGGTATCACCTTCACGTATCATATGGTACTGATCCACCGCACGGCGGACATAAGACAGCATTTTCTGCATAGAAAACCTCCAGCTTGATCGTATCAAAATAGAATCCAGCTTATTATATCGCAGAGAAGGGAACGTTGTACAGAGAAAAATTTAATTTGACCATGTAATCCTCAAAATCCATTGATTTTTCAAGAAGTCCGCCTGTTTTGAGTCCAAACCATATCTATTTACCCTGTTTTCTGTCATCCCTTATGAATGGACTTGTAATACTTCCAGAATGGAATGGCAAAGGAAACAAACATTGACAAATATAATACAAACATAATACCGAATAATACCATCAAACCACGATTCAAAGATGCACCAATTTGGCTTTGCATGATAATTTGCGGAATAATTACCAAAAAGAAAATGATTAAAAGAGGTATCATACGACCTGCAAAAACCCGTTTCATCATATCCAATCGGGAAGCATCGTCACAGAAGATTTCTTCCTCTGTTCCGTCCATTTCAGAAGCTGCTTTGCGAAAATAGCTGTAACCCACATAATTCTGCAAATATTCCCAACCGCAATCGGCAAATAATTGAATGTATTCACTTTTTTGAGACATGCTGTCGGGATTATAATCCAACTGATACACAACATCTTTTGGCTCACATTTTTGAAAATGATACAAACAAAAACCATTCACTCGGACAAATTCCCAACCATTCTTGTGCTGTTCTCTCAAATAGTCTTCTTCTTTTTTCCATTGGGGAACAGAAAAAAATCTGATTTCAGTCTTTGTGTTCTTCATTTTTTGCCTCCATCATGCTGTTATACAAGCGCTCGATCCGCTTCATTTCCAACTCAAGCACCTGTATTCCAAGGTCGGTAATGCAATAAATTTTACGTTTTTCTTCTTCCCGGACAAACCGGATCAAACCATCCTTCTCCATTTTGGATAGGCTGCCGTACAATGTTCCTGGACTGAGTTTGATTTCTCCATTTGTCAGCTGTTCCGTTTTTTTTACAATGCTGTATCCGTGCGCTTCTTCCCTGAGACATAGCAAAATATAGAAACCGGTTTCAGTCATTGGCACATATACTTTTTTTATATGAGAATTCATTGTCGTTTGTCACCCCTAAAACACTGCGATGCATCGCACTTAGATGTATATAGTATAGCACTGCGATATATCGATGTCAATAGCAATTACAAAATAGGGAAAGAGCAAACGTGTGTGCAACCGTATAACGGGATAAGGGGAACATATTGCAATAAATTTTTTTGTTTTCAAGGCTTACAGAGAAGTTTAATAAAATACCGGAACCTGTGTTAAAAGGTTGGAATCCCGCGAAATTCAAATTTTCATTTGGGTTTCGAGTATTTGAGAGAAAACAAGAGAAAACAAGAGAAAACAAGAGTTTGATCCGTGGAAAATTAAAATAATTAAAAAACGTGTTGACTTTGCAAAAAAGATATGGTATAACAGTAAAGCACCCGCAAAGTGCAGGAAAAAGTTGCACAGACGGGAAAATGACTTTGTGAATGAAACATTCAGATAAAAATTATAATCGGAGGTTAGATCATGTCCACTTTCATGGCTAAGGCTGAAAATATCGACCGCAAGTGGTATATTGTCGATGCAGCAGACAAGCCGCTTGGCCGTACCGCAGCAACTGTAGCAGCTCTCCTTCGCGGCAAGCATAAGGTAGAGTTCACCCCTAACGTAGATACCGGCGATTTTGTTATCGTCATCAATGCTTCTAAGGCTGTCCTGACCGGCAACAAGCTGCAGCAGAAGTATTATCGCAGACATTCCGGCTGGATCGGCGGTCTGAAGGAAACCCAGTATAAGACTCTCATGGCTGAGCGTCCGGAGCTGGCAGTGGAGCTGGCTGTTAAGGGTATGCTCCCCAAGAATTCCATTGGTCGTAAGGCTGCTACCCGCCTGAAGGTTTATGCAGGCAGTGAGCACAATCATGCAGCACAGCAGCCGACTGTTTGGGCTGACAAGTAATTCTTACAAGGAGGAAATTTGAGTCATGTATACCCCTAAGAAAGCATATTTCTACGGCACCGGCAGAAGAAAGTCCTCTGTTGCAAGAGTTCGTCTTTTCCCGGGCGGTACTGGTGAGATCATCATCAACAATCGTACGCTCGACAATTACTTTGGTCTGGATACCCTGAAGCTGATCGTCCGTCAGCCGCTGGAGGCAACGAAGACCAGTGATAAGTTTGATATTGTCTGCACAGTAACTGGCGGTGGTTTCACTGGTCAGGCTGGTGCAATCCGCCATGGTATTTCTCGTGCACTGCTTCAGGCAAATGCAGAAGAATATCGTCCGGTTTTGAAGGCTGCTGGTTTCTTGACCCGCGACCCGAGAATGAAGGAAAGAAAGAAATACGGCCTCAAGGCAGCCCGTCGCGCGCCCCAGTTCTCCAAGCGCTAAACTTTATCAAATTGGTTCAAAAAGCCCGGAAAATCAAGGATTTTGGGTTACAGGGAAGTATAATATTCCGATTAGGCGGCATAGCCCCATGCAAGGGCTATGCCGTCTTTTCCTGTTTATTGGCTTTTTCCGTTTCGTCTGCGGTTCGGCGGAGATCAGTTTTATCTTGTTCGGAGATACCGACTTTTTTATGTTCCTCTTTATACTCTGCAAATAGCTTCAAAAACCGTTCATGGCTGATTGTGCCGTTACTATCGTCCCCATGATTTCTTGTCTAATATTAAAATTTGAATATTTGTAGGAATGTGCTTGACAAAAACTAACAATAGATGTAAGATTACTTAGGAAACTAAGAAAAGGAGCGCTATATGGTTTCACTTACAAAAAGTGCTGCAAGGTATGTCAGCAAACTTTCTAACAAACTTCGCCGGAAGTTAGATATGCTTTCTTCGAGAAAAGAGTTTAGTGGCTCACAAGGCAGGACACTTCATTTTTTGCTTGCACAGACAGAAGATGTTTTCCAAAAAGATATTGAAGAAGAATATAGCATACGTCCGTCCACCGCAACGGAACTGTTAAAGCAGATGGAAGCAAATGAACTTATTCGACGTGAACCTGTTTCCTATGACAATCGGTTAAAAAAGATTGTATTGACCGATAAAGCATTGCTGTATAAACATCAAGTTGTAGAGGATTTAACCGCATTGGAAGAAACTCTTACAAAAGGGATCTCAGAAGATGATATGAAAGTTTTTTTTCAAGTGGTTGAAAAAATGATGGATAACCTATCTGAATGAAAGGTCAGATAGGTTATCCAAAATTTTAACACATATACTTAGGAAACTAAGAATATAGAAAGAGAGGACTTTTTATGAACAAAACAAATCAATTTTCACAAGGGAAACTGTTTCCTTTAATTTTGAAGTATTCTATTCCGGCAGCAATTTCGCTTCTGATTACGGCGATTTACAATATTGTTGACCGTATTTTTGTTGGGAACTTTAATGGGACTTCTGCTTTAGCAGGGCTATCAATCTGCTTTCCGCTTTCTTATATGATGATGGCATTTGGACTTACTTGTAGTGCAGGTGGTTCCTCTCTATTCAGCTTGTTTGCGGGAAAAAATGAGCAGAAGAAAATGAATGCTTCATTTGGAAACGCTCTCATACTGGTTGTCATTTTTGAACTTATATTGACTGCAATTTTGCTGATTTTTGTCAATCCAATTTTGGAAGTTTTTGGAGTAACAGAAACCTCCTATTCGTATGCATTTGAATATTATCGCATTGTTGCATTAGGTTGTTTATTTCAAGGACTTACACAGGTTTTCTGTGATTTTGTCCGGGTATCGGGGAAACCTGTTTGGGGTATGTGTGTTACCGGCATAGGGGCAGTAACCAATATCGTTCTTGACGCTGTATTTGTAGCAGCTATGGACTGGGGAGTAACAGGTGCAGCCTGGGCTACTGTAATCGGACAGATTTTTTCAACATTATTCGGTCTTTATCTTGTTTGGAAGGGATATACAAAAGTAGAAATCAAAAAAGAGACGTTCCGTTTCAACTTCAATCTGTCTAAAAAAATTGTATCCTGTGGATTTGCCTTTTGGATTGCACAAATGGCAATGGGTTTAATTAGTTTGGTTTATAATAGTCAGTTGGGCAAATATGGCGGGGATACTGCCATTAGTGTATATGCTGTTGTTGCAAGTATTATGACCTTTGTTATTATGCCCGCAAGTGGTATCAGTCAAGGTATTCAGCCCATCGTAGGAAATAACTTTGGAGCAGGGAACTATAAACGAGTTATGGCAACGCTATATCAAGCATCTGCATTTTCAGTAGGTATTACCTGTATCATTTGGCTTATCGTTTTACTTTTCCCAAAATCTATTCTATTAGCATTTGGAGCAACAGAAGAAATGCTGCAATTAGGGATTGTCGGGTTAAGAACAAATTTCTGTATTACACCTATTTTGGGATTTGTAATGCTTGCAACAACATTTTTCCAGTCGATTGCAAAGCCGATCCCTTCTGTTGTGATTACATTTTTAAGGCAGATTTTATTCCTGATACCCTTTATTTACATTTTCCCGATTTTATGGGGAATCAATGGCATTTTTGTTGCTCAGCCTGTCAGTGACGGCTTAGCGTTGATTTTGTCCATCATTCTTGTTGCAAGGGAGCAACGGCATTTATATAAAAGGCTTCCAAGGTAAGTTTGGAGAAAAATTTCAATAAAACGGATCAAACCAACTGAATATATCCGTTATCCAAGAGCCAGACGCAGAGCCGATAACACGCAAATTTCAAATGCGGTTATCGGCTCTGTTGTTGTGGTTGAAGGAATATGTCGAGGACACCTTGAAAAAAGTTGACGGAGCAGAGATCTGACCACTTTTGAAAGTGATTAACGCTCTGCTTTGTTGCACCTGTTTGTCAGCCGTTAAGTTCGTTTTCCTGTAATACTTCTTTATCACTGAAAAACGAAAGGATTCAGAGATTTTGTTGCGTGTTTATTCGCAAATAGGATCAAATTGTGTGCGGATAATCCGTGTTGTGCAGGTTTCAGGAGAATATTGCCAGAAGGACAGATGCCCATTGTCGATATAATAGGATAATGGGGGTGGTACAGTGGAAATATGCCCGATATGATCGATGAGATTCAGCTTAATTTTCATACGTTCCGGCAGGATAGATTTAATGTAACACGATACCGTTTCCCCGGGAACGACAGGGAAACGCTGTTCTGCCAGACCGGACAGATTGGGCGTCAATTCGATAAAAACGCCATAGTCTTCTACGCTGCGCACAATACCACAAACGGTCTCACCTGGGGCAAACCCAGCGGCATTTTGTTCCCATGTGCCGAGCAATTCTCGATGTGTGAGCGAAATACGTCCAGTTTCCTCATCTATACCGGAAATTACTGCACGCAGCATCTGTCCAACACGTACACGGTCAGATGGATGAAAAATACGGCTGACGGATAAATTTTCAATTCCAATGAGTGATACCAATCCGCAGCCTACGTCTACAAAGGCGCCGAATGGTTCAAGATGTGTCACACGTACGGGAAGGATATCCCCAGGACGGTGTTCTGTGATCAGGGCATGCAGTGCCTCCTGTTGTGCGGTACGGCGGGACAGATATGCGATATTGCCTTCAATGCGCTGGACATGGAAACACACGGGTTTACCAACTCGTGATAAAATAGCAATCTCCCGTGTCTGTCCGGTATCGATGCCAAGAGCACATTCTTCGCGCGGCATCAATCCACTCAAACCGTCCAGTTGAACAATGAGATTATGCCCTGCGTCACAGCGCATGGCAACAGATTGTAAGATACTGCCATCCTGTGCGGCCGCATAGACGTCCTCCCGTTTGGGGATGGTTGTTTCCAGCTTTTCCGGTGCATAGCTTGGATGCATAGATTCCCTCCGTTCTCAAAAGTCCATGGTTTTCTGCTCTGCTTTGACTATATGCAGCAGGCTGGCAAGACATGCGTATCAGTTTTCCGAAGAGGGGAATACAGAGGCGTGTGCAAACTTGTCTTTCACAGACAGGTATGATACACTGACAATAGGGGAGAATGGCTGCAATGGTTTGCATTTTCTCCGTTGGCATTTGATAGAGAACAACAGAAGTAAACCGGAAAGGAAACTCATATTTGATATGGTATCGTGGGAGGAATACAATGGACATTCGGCTGGGCGATATTTTGACAATGAAAAAGGCACATCCATGTGGAAGCCGGGAATGGGAAGTGCTGCGTGTGGGCATGGATTTCCGGCTCCGATGTGTCGGCTGTGGGCATACGATTATGATCCCGCGCAGTAAAGCAGAAAAAAATATCCGTGGTATCGAACATGCAGACGGTACACAGGGAAAGGAATAACTTTATGTTGATCAATGGAAAACAGATGCATTTACGGTGCACAGCGGAGGATATCGGACGATATGTGATCTTGCCCGGTGATCCCGGACGCTGTGGAACCATAGCGGCATTTTTTGACCGCGCCCATATGGTTTCGTCTAATCGTGAATTTAACATCTGGACGGGTTATCTGGACGGACAAAAGGTATCTGTCTGTTCGACAGGCATTGGCGGGCCTTCTGCGGCGATTGCGCTGGAAGAGCTGGTGGAATGCGGAGCAGATACATTTATCCGTGTGGGCACATGCGGGGGTATAGATCCCGCCGTATGTGGCGGAGATGTAGTGGTAGCCACTGCCGCTGTGCGGCAGGAAGGCACTTCACGGGAATATCTTCCGTTGGAATATCCCGCGGCGGCAAGTTATCCCGTTGTGCGCGCGCTCACAGATGCCTGTGATGCGCTGGGCTATCACACGCATGTCGGTGTAATCCAGTCCAAGGATAGTTTTTATGGCGAAATTCGCCCGCAGTGCATGCCGATTGCGGCACAATTGCAGGAGAAATGGCATGCATGGGCAGCAGCGGGCGTGCTCGCCAGTGAAATGGAAGCTGCCGCTTTGTTTATCGCAGGCGCCTGTCTGCATGTGCGCTGCGGTGCAGTTCTCAATGTGCTGTGGAATGACGAGAGCGAAGCGCCTGCTATACCGGAGGATGCAGCACAGCGTGGTATACGAGCCGCTGTTCAGGCACTCCGCCAATTGATCCGCGAAGACAAACACACATAGACGAAAAAACGGAAGCAGATAAAACATCTGCTTCCGTTTTGTGTGTCAGCTTGCCGCGCTTCCTGCGGCGGATTGACTTGAACCCGTATCGCTGTTACCATCAGTATTACTGCTATCGCTATCACTGTCGCCCTCGCTGTCGAAGACATACTGATACTGTACAATTTTATAATCGTGTAAATCCTGCGCTGCCATTTCCAACGGCACAAAAATACCATTTTCATCTACGCAGCCGGTTGCCGAAATCACAGGATATTCTTCCTTCAGGCTGTACACATATTCCTGATATTCGCTCATCTGTGCACCGGCAACGTCCAACGTCATTGGTCCGAGATAATTTGCACTGATACGTCCGGCATCATAGCTCTCAATGTCGTAGTTCGCCCAGATAAAGAATGGAACCGTATGTTTATCCATCTCGATTTCTGCCTCTGTTTTGGTGGAGTATCTGGTCAGACGGTTGTAGAATGAATTTTCGATGTACGGCATATGGTCGCCAAAGAAGACGATAATCGTCGGCTCATCCTGTTCACTGAAATATTCTACCAGTTGCTGAATTGCCTGATCGGATTCCTGAATCAGAGAGAGATACTGCTTGGTATACGGATACAGTGAATCAAATTCAAATTCCACAGTTTCCGGGAAGTTGGAATATACGGTGTCATAACCGCAGTGATTCTGCATTGTGACATTGAACATAAACAGCGGATCATCAGATTCCGCATTGTTCGATTCATACGTTTCAATAATCTTATCAAATGAAGAATTGTCACTGACATAGCGGCGTAAGTATTCGGTGGTCTCATCGTCGAAGCTGTCAATATCGAGGAATGTATCAAAACCCATCAGCGGATATGCGCGATTGCGCGCCCAACCGGAACCGTAATATGGATGCAATGCAACGGTATTGTAGCCTTGTTCCGACAGAACGGAAGCCATCGATTCCGTTTCATCATGGACATATTGCAGCATGGGGTAGCTGCCGGATTTGAAAAATGCATAGGTGTTGCTGGTCAGGAATTCATATTCCGTGTTGCATGTGCCGCCGCCGAATGCCGGGACAACCAATTGTCCGGTAATGGCATTGTCGTCTTCACTCATCGAGTGGACAAAAGGCATGACGTCATCGACATTTTCTAGATTCAAGTCGCCCAGAATGGACAGATCCGCAAAGGTCTCATCCATGATGGCGATGATATTCGGCTGTTCACCCGTGGATTGTGTGGTTTCCTCGCTGGATACAGAGGAGAGAATGGTCTTTGCATTCTCCTTGGAGTAATCACTCGGCGCCTCGTTGAACAGGGAATCCATGTTGATCGTAAAGTTGAGCGCCATACCGTTGCGGCGGTTGGCAGTGACCTGACGCCATGCGCTGATGTAGAAATTATCCCGTCCAACCGTTGCAATCAGTGTGAAAGCGGTCAGCATTGCAGCGGAAACGGCAAGCGTTTGCACACGTCTGCGAACTTTTGGTACAGGGAATTTCATGCGCATGGTGATGACCCACCAGATGATGCAGCCGACCACACAAGCAATGACCTGTGGTGGGATGGTCCAAGTGAAGCCATCCAGTGCTTGCGCCGCAGTGGTTACTGCGTACAGATCCCACGGGACGACGGGGGAATTGCGGATATCAATCGAATAATAGTTGATGACGCCAAAGATGAGGAAAACCAGGTTGAGAAAAATGATAGAGAAACGGGTGCGCCCAGTCACCGCACGGAACAGAAGGAATACGCCATAATAAAACAGCAGATTCGCCCAGAAAGCAAAATTGGTGGGCAACATGCATTCACTGTCGCTTCCACCGAATTCCAGTACCTCGACCATGAGGAAAGTTGCCAGCGGCGTGATAGAAAAGAAAATAATTCCTATGTTGGACGCGAGAAACTGTTTACACAAAATTAACTTATTTTTCATTCGTAAAAGCGCCTCCATTGGACTTTAAAACACGGATATTATACCTTTTCAGTAACAAAAAGTCAAGAGACGTGCAGGAAAGCCCCACACGTCTCTGGTGAAAATGTATAATTTCCGTAAAAAGTTTGATAAGGCACTTTTTACGTCAGAAAAGGTTCAGGAAAGCAGTTTTTTCATGCGTTCAACGGCTTCCTTTGTTTTTTCCCGGTTACCGAATGCAGTCAAACGGAAAAAGTTTTTGCCGTTTTCACCAAAGCCGGAACCCGGTGTGCCGACCACATTGGCATTCTCCAGAAGATAATCAAAGAATTCCCAGGAATCCATACCATTGGGGCACTTAAACCAAATATACGGCGAGTTTTTGCCGCCCGTATACCAGATACCCAGTTCATCCATTGCGTCTGCAAGAATGCGTGCATTTTCACGATAGTAATCCAGATGCTCCTGAACCTGCGCGACACCTTCTTCGGTGAATACAGCGGCAGCGCCACGCTGTACAATATAAGCAACGCCATTAAACTTGGTGGTCTGGCGGCGCAGCCACATCTTGTTGAGGTTCATGCCTTCAAATTCCAGTTCCAGCGGGACGACTGTATACCCGCAGCGAGTGCCGGTAAAGCCTGCCGTCTTGGAGAACGAGCAGAATTCAATGGCGCATTTTTTTGCACCTTCGATCTCAAAGATGCTGCGCGGCAGATTTTCATCCGAAATAAAGCACTCATAGGCTGCATCAAACAGAATCACTGCTTCATTTTCCAGTGCATAATCAACCCATGCCTTCAGACCAGTGCGGTCATATGCAGCGCCTGTCGGATTGTTGGGGGAGCAAAGATAGATGATATCTGCCTTGACAGCCGGATCCGGCAGCGGCAGGAATTGATTGGATTCATTTGCATCCATGTACAGGATGGTACGCCCTGCCATGGTGTTGGTATCGACATAAACCGGATAAACCGGATCGGGAACAAGAACGGTATTGTCCTGGTCAAACAGATCCAGAATATTGCCTACATCGGATTTCGCACCGTCAGAAACAAAAATTTCATCTGCTTCAAGCTGTGTGCCGTGGGAAGCATAGTATGCCTGGATCGCATGTTTCAGGAAGTCATAGCCCTGTTCCGGACCATAGCCGTGAAAGCTCTCCTGACGGCTCAGTTCATCGACAGCGGCATGCATTGCGTCAATGGACGCCTGCGGCAACGGCAAGGTAACATCACCAATGCCCATGCGAATGACTGGGGCATCCGGATGCGCGGCGGTATAATCCGCAACCTTTTTCGCGATGTTGGCAAACAGATAACTTTGTGCGATGTTGGCAAAATTATGATTGACTTTCATAGATCGTATCTCTCCTTCTCATAGATGCTGCAATAAACGCCTTAAACAGCGGATGAGCGCGGTTCGGGCGGGATTTGAATTCTGGATGGAATTGAACACCGACATAGAATGGATGTTCCATGATTTCAACAGTCTCCACCAGTTCGCCTGACGGGGAAGTGCCGGAGATCGTCAAACCATTCTGTTCAAATTCCTGACGGAACTGATTGTTGAACTCATACCGGTGGCGATGGCGCTCAGAAATATTTTCCTGCTGATATGCTTCCGCCATCTTTGTATTCGGACGGATATGGCATGGATATGCGCCCAGACGCATCGTACCGCCCTTTTTGAAGATGCCCTGCTGACTTTCCATCAGGTCAATGACACGGTGCTGGCTCTCCTGGTCAAATTCACCGGAGTTTGCATCTTCATAACCGAGCACATTGCGCGCATAAGAAATGACAGCAATTTGCATGCCGAGACAAATGCCAAAATACGGCACGTTGCGAACACGGCAATATTCCGCTGCGCAAACCATACCTTCAATGCCGCGCGAACCGAAGCCGCCCGGCAGAATGATGCCGTCACAGCCGGACAGTAGCTTGTCCACAGAAGCATCATTGATTTCTTCAGAATCAATCCAATCGATTTCGACTTTTGTACCGTTTTCATATCCTGCGTGTTGCAGGGCTTCTGCGACAGACAGATATGCATCGTGCAGGCGGACATATTTTCCGACCAGACCAATTTTGACACTGCCTCGACGGCTGTCGATACGATCGAGCATTTCATGCCATTCGCTCATATCGCCTTTGCGACAGTCCAGAACCAGTTCACGGCAAACGATATCACAAAAATGGCTCTGTTCGAGCATCATGGGCGCCTGATACAGCACAGGTACGGTTTTATTTTCAATGACGCAGTCCGGTTGGACGTTACAGAACATGGAAATCTTGTGGCGGATGTCGTCGGTCAACGGCTGGTCAACACGGCAGACGATCATATCAGGCTGAATGCCCAGACCACGCAATTCTTTGACGGAATGCTGTGTCGGTTTGGATTTCGGTTCATCCGAACCGGAGATAAACGGAACCAATGTGACATGAATAAACAAGCAGTTGCGGCGACCAATTTCAGTGGATACCTGTCGGATTGCCTCAAGGAATGGCTGAGATTCAATATCACCCGTTGTACCACCGATTTCGGTGATAACAACATCAGCGTTGGTTTTTTTACCGACCGAATAAATAAACGATTTAATTTCATCGGTGATATGTGGGATGACCTGAACGGTTTCTCCCAGATATTTGCCGTCACGTTCTTTGTTAAGGACATTCCAATACACCTTGCCGGTGGTCAAATTCGAATATTTATTCAAATCCTCATCGATAAAGCGTTCATAATGTCCAAGATCAAGGTCAGTTTCTGCACCGTCTTCTGTGACATAGACTTCTCCATGCTGAAACGGACTCATCGTGCCCGGATCAACATTGATATATGGATCGAGCTTTTGTGCAGCAACTTTAAGACCGCGGCTTTTCAGCAATCGTCCAAGTGAAGCAGCCGTGATGCCTTTTCCGAGACCGGAAACGACACCTCCAGTTACAAAAATATACTTGGTCATGCTTCCACGCTCCCTTCAAACACAGTCGTTGCCGAACCGCTGAGGAATACTGCCTCATCCGTATAACGGATGCTCAAATCACCGCCGCGCAGATGAATGGTAATCTCTTGATCCTTGGCGCAATGACCGTTCAAAACGGCAGCCACGGCGGCGGCGCATGCGCCTGTGCCACATGCCCAGGTTTCACCGCTGCCGCGCTCCCATACACGCATTTGCAGGGTATGATCGTCGATGACACGGATAAATTCTGTGTTTATGCGTTCAGGGAACATCTCATGGTTTTCGAATGAAGGACCGATTGCAGGCAGATCAAGCGTTTCCACGTCTTCATCCATAAAGATCACACAATGTGGATTACCCATAGAGACGCAGGTAACAGAATATTGTTTGCCATTCACGTCAAGTGGGACAGAGACAGCAAGATCACCCGTATACTTTGTCGGGATTTCGGATGGTTTGAGGATTGCCTTGCCCATATCGACGGTGACACGGACAATTTTGCCATTTTCTGCGACCATGTTGAGCAGTTTGATGCCACTGAGTGTTTCCAGGGTCATCTCCGGTTTATCAATCAGACCATGGTCATACATATACTTACCAATGCATCGCGTTGCGTTGCCGCACATTTTTCCCTCGCTGCCATCCGCATTGAACATGCGCATTTTCGCATCTGCCACCTCAGACGGGCAGATTAACACGATACCATCGCCGCCGATGCCGAAATGACGGTCAGACAGGCGAATTGCGAGAGACTCCGGATCCGCAACTAGCTGCTCAAAACAGTTGAAATAAATATAATCGTTACCGCAGCCGTGCATTTTCGTAAAATTCAGCTTCATTTGCGTGTCATCCTCTCAAATTTGTAGGATTGTTTGCTGTGCTAGGGAATTCGCACACAAATACATTCGGGTTAATTATACAGGGAAAACAGGGCTATTTCAAGTGAGTAAAGCGACAACATTACAATGAATTTTACCGGTTCCTTTGATTGTGTTTCGCAGTGCAAAGGGAATGGAAAATTTTTGTTGTTTTCGCAGGTTCACGCCCAATTCTAAAACAGACTGATTTCTTTTTTCTTTCGTAAAAAGAAACTGGAAACGGGATGTTGTGTAAACAACGAGAAAATCCAGCTGCCCGTCCGGCAGACGGATTCCAAAACAGACGTTTTTCTTTTGCTTGCGTTTCTTTTTTTGTAAAAAGAAACTGGAAACGGGATGTTGTGTGAACAACGAGAAAATCCGGCTGCCCGTCCGGCAGACGGATTCCAAAACAGACGTTTTTCTTTTGCTTACTTTTCTTTTTTTGTAAAAAGAAAAGTAAGTCAGAAGGAGCGGATGATTTCTTCTGCGACATCGCGCTTGGTCTGGCGATAATTCATGGCGCGTTTTTCAATATACGCATGTGCTTCCGGTTCACTCATATGCCGTTCTGCCACAAGCAGACATTTGGCGCGGTCGATAATGCGGATATCTTCAATACGTTGGCGCAATAAACGGTTCTCTTTTTGCAGCGTATATACGCGCATTCGCGAGGCATTGACCAAATGCAGCGTTTGATAGAAAAGTGGACGGGAGATTGGCTTGGCAATGACGAAAACACCGTCAGTTTCTACTCGCTCTGCCACAGAATCCGCAAGATCTGACTTGACAAGCATAAGCACACCAGCAGTTGTGGTATGACAGGCATGTACAGCGAATTCATGTCCAAATTCATCTGTAAGCGGCGCATTGATTAGAATTAAATCCACATGATTTTCAATTAACACTCGGCGCGCTTCATTACAGGAACTGGTAACCAGGATTCGATCCGGGCGCTGTCCACCCGCCTGAATCAGCTCCAGAAGCATATCTGCACTTTTTTTAGATGCAGTTACCAATAATATTTTATCCAATATTGACACCTCTCTGTGGCGTGAGACTTACATTTTATACTGCCATGGTACGAAAAGCAGCAGACACACCACAAGCTGTCAGTACGCAGAAAAATACAGCGAATCAATCATAGCAGATTTATCTGATGCGTCAACATATCTGTTCCATTCGCTTGATTTTGCCGACAAATATGCGTGGATAATTTTCTCTGGCAGAGACCGATGCACAAATTCGCTGTTTTGTGCCGCTCTGATTGCTTCATTTAAGTTGCTCGGCAAACTGTCATATTCTCGTACAAGTGAAGCCGGAACATCATATAGATTCAGATTGCATGGATCGCACAGCTTGAGACCGCGTTCAATGCCTTCCATGCCTGCCCGGATAAGCAAAGAGAATGCAAGATATGGATTTGCACATGGGTCGGGTGAACGCAGCTCCATACGTTGATTGACACCATGCGCTGCCGGAATTCGGATGAGCTGCGAACGGTTTTGATGGCTCCATGTAATATACCGTGGCGCCTCATAATTGCCAAAACGATCGTAAGAATTGACCAACGGATTGAGAAATGCTGAAATTTCATAGCAGCGGGTGAGGATACCCATGATGAAACTCTCAACCACAGGTGAATGCGATTCATCCGGATTGCGGAACAGATTTTCCCCGTGCTGGAACAGCGACAGATTGATATGCAGACCATTGCCGGCATGATCACGGAACAATTTCGGCATAAACGATGCATACAGACCGTTTGATGCTGCCAATGTTTTGACTACGCTGCGGAAGGTAATCATATTATCCGCAGCGATAACCGCAGAATCATAGGCAAAATCAATCTCGTTTTGCCCAGGTCCCTGTTCATGATGGGACGCTTCCGGGCGCATATTCATTTCTTCCAACGTCAGGCATATCTGACGGCGTACATTTTCACCTTTGTCCAGCGGTGCAATGTCGAGATAGGATGCATTGTCATGTGGGATTTTTGTGGGCAGACCATCTTCATCTTGCCGCAGCAAATAAAATTCACATTCCGTACCGATTTTTACAGAATACCCCAGCCGCCGCATATCTTCCTGCGCCTGCCGCAGCACCTGACGACCATCACCTTCAAATGGTGTGCCATCCGGATATTTGATGTCACAGAAAAAACGCACAACACGACCTTGTGATGGACGCCATGGCAAAACAGAAAGTGTGGTCGGATCAGGGAATAACAACAGATCAGACATATCAATATTCATGAAGCCGCGGACTGCGGAGGCATCAAAGGTAATGCCTTCTTCAAAGGCACGGGATAACTCCCGCGGCATGATGGAAATATTTTTCTGCATGCCAAAAATGTCGCAAAAAGCCAATCGAATAAATTTTACATCATTTTCTGAGATGTACTGCATAACCTCACGATAGGTGTAATCGTTCATAAAATCTCCTTATATGAAAAACCGCAAAACGGACAGCAGAGAATACGAGATGAACTCTGCTGTCCGCAATATGCATTTCATGCTTACCAAATAAAATCAGTTAAAGGTATACATACGCTTATATGGGCTGTTGGAATTCGGCGTCAGGACATAAAATCTCTCACGCAGGAGCGCGTCTGGATCGCCGCCGAAATTCTCACAATAATCCTTGACATGATCTAAAATAGAAGCCTTGTCTTCATCTGTTGCAACCTCTGCTTTGATCTGAACCGGGATGTCCGGTTCTTCATCACATCGCAGGAAGATACGTCCGCCATGCATGCCGGTACCACAGAAAAATCCAGTCGGCTGTTTGCCTTCACAGCCCTTGCCGAGGACGATGATCACACCGCCGGCTTGATATTCACCCAGGAAAGAACCGGCTTTGCCGCCAATGACCATGACGGGGATATGGTCTTTATACTGTTTCATATGGATACCTGCGCGATAACCGGCATCGCCTTTGATCAGGATCTTACCACCCCGCATGCCATAGCCTGTGGTATCGCCGCAGTTTCCGTCGATGATAATGGAACCGCTGTTCATGGTATCACCCGTTGCATCCTGTGCATTGCCATTGACCAGAATGGTGGAGCCGTCCAGATATGCACCCAGCGCATTGCCTGGTGTACCAGTAATGATAATATTCTTCCCTCTGGAAGCGGCGCCGACATAGCGCTGACCGATCAGATTATCCAGAAAAATTTCAGAGTCCTCACAGGCGCGAACCCAATTGTTGAGGTCTTCAAAATGCATGAGATCTACATTTAATTTCTTCATAAAGATTCGTCCTTTCCTTTAGTGCGGCTGTGCGAGCTTCTTCGCGCGTTCCGCTTTGGCAAATGCCATCAATTGCGGATGCTGACGAATCAGATCAAAGTCGATGGTATCCAGCGGAACCTGGTCGCGGATCAGGGAAGTATAAATACCGCCGCGATCTACATCGCCGATCAGGATAAAGCCAACCAATTTGTTGTCGCGGACAACCAGTTTTTTGTATGAGTTCTCCGTAGTTGTTATGAATGCTTCGCCGTCATAGCTGCCTGCGGTGATCATATGCAGACCGAGGAAGCCGGATGCATTCATCGGGAATGCCTGATCGAATACCTTGTCCCCGCCTGCCATATTGACGCCTGCGGCTTCACCCTGCTGATATGCATTCGGCAGGATTGCCAGAATACGGTCCGTATCTGCCGCAATGTCATGTGAAACCGTGCAGTCACCGGCAGCATAGACACCCGGCACTGTGGTTGCACTGTGGGTGTTTACCAGGATGCCCCGGTTGACTTCACAGCCAATTTCTTCTGCAAGGCTGGTATTGGGACGGACGCCGACTGCAACAACCAGAACGTCAAAATCCAGTTCCATACCACTTTGGAAGATTGCGTGGTTCGGCGTGGAGAACCTGGCAACGGAATCAGACAGATAGAACTTCATGCCCAAATCTTCCAGATAACGCTGGAGGAAGGAGGAACCGTATTCATCCAGTACATTGGGCAGGATGCGCGGCGCCATATCGACAATGGTCAACGATTTGGACAGATGAAGAATACCTTCCGCACACTTCAGACCGATCAGACCTGCGCCGATAATCAGTACATCTTTGTCCTTTTGCTCGCCCAGAAGCTCCGCCAGACGATGGGCATCATCCAGTGTCATAAAGGGCGTCTGACGTTCAACGGTATCCAGCCCCTCCATGGGTGGGACAAACGGACGTGAACCGGTGCAGATTGCCAGCTTGTCATACGAAACTTTTTCGCCATTTTCCAGGATAACAGCTTTGATATTTTTGTCAATGCTGGTGACTGTGCGACCGAGCATGGCTGTTACATGATTTGTTTCATAAAAATCGAGTGGGCGGTAATTCATCTTTTCCTCGGTGGTTTTGCCGAGCAGCAGATAAGAGATGAGCGGGCGACCATAGGTAAAATGCGGTTCACTGGAAATCAGGACGATTTCACCATATTTATCGACGGAACGGATGCCTTCAACCGTACCAATCGCAGCAGTTGCATTGCCGATGATAACATATTTCACTTTGCTCACCTCTCCTCAAATACAATGGCATTGTTCGGACATCCGGCAACACATTGTGGTATACCGTCTGCATTCTTGGTACATAGCTCACATTTCTGAACTGCGCCCGCCTCTGAGGTGCTGATGCAGCCATACGGACAGGACAGAACGCAAGTATAGCAGCCGACGCATTTATCGGAGTCGATAGAAATGACACCGTCCTGAATGGAGAGCGCACCGGAAATACAACCCTTGACACACAGGGGATTGTCACAATGGCGGCAGGAAACAGCAAAATTGATGCTGTCACTTTCTTCTACACGGATACGCGGGGCGATGGTTTTGCCTTTGAGCGCCTTTACCATATCATCAACGCCGGAATTGGCAAATGCACAGTTATATTCGCAAAGATGGCATCCGAGACACCATTTCTCATTTACATATACTCGTTTCATCTGATCAATCCGCCTCCCTTATTCACCAGCATGCTTGATGCCCAGGATTTCCAATTCCTTTTCGTTGAGACCGATGCCGCGGAGCATCAAACGGTTGCCGCGCAGCGCCTCAATGGAATTGATACCCATGCCGCCCATCATCTCACGAATTTCATGCCCCCAGGCGGTGAGCAGGTTGATCAGGCGTTCAGAACCAATATCCGGATTCAGACGTTTTACCAGTTCAGGGCGCTGCGTTGCAATGCCCCAGTTACACTTACCGTTCTGACAGGTGCGGCACAGATGACAGCCGAGTGACAGCAGCGCAGCAGTTGCGATGTAAACGGCATCTGCACCGAGCGCAATTGCCTTGATGATATCAGCGGAGTTGCGGATGGAGCCGCCGACGACGATGGAAACATTGTCGCGGATACCTTCTTCCCGCAGACGCTGGTCAACCGATGCGAGTGCGAGTGCAATGGGAATGCCGACATTGTCGCGGATACGGGTGGGAGCAGCGCCTGTACCGCCGCGATACCCGTCGATGGCGATGATATCTGCACCGGAGCGCGCAATGCCGGAAGCAATTGCCGCAACGTTGTGTACAGCAGAGATCTTAACAATGACAGGCTTTTTATATGCGGTGGCTTCTTTTAAAGAATATACCAATTGACGCAGATCTTCAATAGAATAAATATCATGATGCGGGGCGGGGGAGATGGCATCTGTGCCTTCCGGAATCATACGGGTACGGGAAATATCCGATGCAACTTTTGTGCCGGGCAGATGTCCGCCGATGCCCGGCTTTGCGCCCTGACCAATTTTGATTTCAATGGCAGCGCCTGCGTCCAGATAATCTTTTTCTACGCCGAAACGACCGGATGCAACCTGAACAATGGTGTTGTCACCCCATTTATAAAAATCTTCGTGCAGACCGCCTTCACCTGTATTATAATAGGTTCCCATGGCTTTGGATGCACGCGCCAGAGACTCGTGTGCATTGTAGCTGATGGAACCATAGGACATGGCGGAGAACATAACAGGAATGTCAAGCTCCAGACGCGGCGACAAATTCGGGATAATTTTGCCGTTTTCATCGCGTTCAATGGTGGTCGGTTTTTTGCCAAGGAACGTGCGGATTTCCATCGGCTCACGCAGCGGGTCAATGGATGGATTGGTGACCTGGGAAGCATTGATTAACATCTTGTCCCAATAGATCGGGTAATTCTTCGGGTTACCCATGGAGGACAGCAATGTACCGCCGGAATTTGCCTGGCGATAAATTTCTTCAATGACTTCACCCGTCCAGTTGGCATTTTCGCGGAACTGATGATTGGTCTTCGTGATCTTCAGGGCACGGGTCGGACACAGGGAGACGCAGCGATGGCAGTTGACACACTTGCTTTCGTCGGAGACCATTTTTTGAAGATCGGTATCAAAATGATGTACTTCGTTTGCGCATTGGCGTTCACAGACCCGACAGGCAATGCAGCGATCCGGATTGCGCAGAACTTCAAATTGGGGATATAAATACTCAATAGCCATGATGGATTATTCCTTTCCTTGCGCGTCTTCATTTAAGGTTACAATAACCGGCTCGCCGCCGCGCGGCGCCCAGATTTTATCCAGTTCCGGCTGGATGACGCGGATTGCGGCTTCTTCAGAGGCAATATAAACATCCTCATCCTTTTCACCCACGACCATAGAACGCAGTTTGAGGCGGTCATTGAGTGCCATCACGCCACCGGTAAAGCCGAGCATGATGGAAAATGGTCCGTTGATGAGCAGACCTGCGAATGCATCGCGCAGATATGTATATTCCGCTTTTTGCTGCGGCGGCATCTTTTCGATGGTGGACCAGAAGGGAGCAGCGACAACATGGGCGGCTTCTTCCAGGGTCAACCCTTTTCTGCGGATCAGGTAATCAAAAATATAAGTAATCGCTTCCGTATCAGTGAGCAGGTCACATTTGTAACCGTGCATTTCGATGGAACGGCGATTCGCGTCATAAGAAGAAATTTCTCCGTTATGCACGATTGTAAAGTCCAGCATGGCAAACGGATGTGCACCGCCCCACCAGCCGGGGGTATTGGTGGGATACCGACCATGTGCAGTCCAGGAATATGCTTCATATTCTTCCAGCCGGTAATATAGCCCGACATCTTCCGGGAAGCCAATGGCTTTGAATACACCGCAGTTTTTGCCGCTGGAAAAGACATATGCGCCCGCAAATTTATGGTTGATCCTGGTGACGCAGCGCACGACAAATTCATCTTCGGAAAGCTGTGTTTCAATCAGCTTATAACGGCGCGGTACGACAAAATAGCGCCAGATCAGCGGTTCGTCCGTGATGGATGGATGCTTGCGGGTCGGGATGCGGGACATGGATGCAATTTCAAAGTGCTCTTCGAGAAACTTCTCACAGATATCCTTGACAGACGGATCGTCATAGAACAGATGGAATGCATAACAGTCCGCATATTCCGGATAGATGCCATAAGCGGCAAAACCGCCGCCCAGACCGTTGGAACGGTCATGCATCGTGGAAATAGAACGGATGATTTCAGTGCCGTCTGTCCGGCGACCGTCCTTGTGGAAGATGCCCGAGATCGCACATCCCGAAGGGATATGATATTGACCTTCTTTTAGCATGATAAATTCCTCCTAATATTCCTTCACATTATCAATAGGATACGAGTCAGCGTACTGAATGATGTCATTGCCGCATAGGATATATCGTAAGAAATACACCGTTGTACTGATACGAAAAGCCGGGAACATGCCCCGGCAATGCCGCAAAAACAAAAAAGCGTCCATTCCATAACATACAGGCAAACTTGCCTTTGTGCTATGGAATGAACGCCGTTGTTCATTGCATTTATTCTATAATAAAGGTCGGGAAACGTCAAGCACTTTGCATAAGAAAAGTGAGACATCCTGTAGATTTCATACAACTTGCATAGAATTTATACTTAAAAAGGAGCATGAATGGGGCAAAATAGTAAAACTTGACCAAAAATGGAGTAAAGTTAAAAAAATTAAGTTGACAGATTGGCGAGCTGAGGATATAATAAACAGCGTAAACAGCAAAGGCGCTGTGGATGATCCAATCCGCGGCGCTATTTTTATTACTTGCGGAAATCTCTTAAAGTAGTATAATCTAATTAAGAAACAGTACAATTGTAATTCAAAAGATGCATTGTATGGAGGTGCGTTGTACAATGAATAACATTCCGGAAATATTTGCCGAGAACGTATTTAATGAAAACGTCATGCGCGATAAGCTGCCGAAAGAAGTTTTCAAAAAGCTGATGAAGACGATCGACCTCGGCGAGCCGCTCGACGTGAGCATTGCAAATGTCGTTGCAAATGCGATGAAGGATTGGGCAGTGGATAAGGGTGCAACCCATTATACGCATTGGTTCCAGCCGATGACGGGTATTACCGCTGAGAAGCATGACTCCTTTATCAGCCCGACCGCAGGCGGCAAGGTGATCATGTCGTTCGGCGGCAAGGAATTGATCCAGGGCGAACCGGATGCTTCTTCTTTCCCGTCCGGCGGTTTGCGCGCTACCTTTGAGGCGAGCGGCTACACCGCATGGGATCCGAGTTCCTATGCATTCGTCAAGGACGGTACACTGTACATCCCAACTGCATTTTGTTCGTATACTGGCGAGGCGCTGGATAAGAAGACGCCGTTGCTGCGTTCTATGGATGCGATCAGCAAGCAGGCCTGTAGAATTATGGGCTTGTTTGGCAAAAATGTCAAGCGCGTGACGACCACGGTAGGTCCGGAGCAGGAATATTTCCTGGTTGATAAAAAATATTATGATCAGCGCAAGGATTTGATCTTTACCGGTCGCACATTGTTTGGCGCAATGAGCCCGAAGGGTCAGGAGATGGAAGATCATTATTTTGGCACCATTAAACCGCGTATCGCTGCATTCATGGCTGACCTTGATGTTGAACTGTGGAAATATGGCTTGCTGGTAAAGACCAAACACAACGAAGTTGCACCGGCACAGCACGAAATTGCGCCGATCTTTTCTACCACGAACATTGCGACGGATAACAACCAGTTGTTGATGGATATCGCAAAGAAGGTTGCGCTGAAGCATGGCATGGTTTGCCTGCTGCATGAGAAGCCGTTCGATGGCGTCAATGGTTCCGGTAAGCATAACAACTGGTCGATGTCCACCGATGCGGGTGAGAACCTGCTGAACCCGGGCAAAAATCCGAAGGAAAATGCACAGTTTATGCTGATTCTGACGGCTGTTATCACTGCGGTTGATAAGTATGCAAAATTGATGCGTCTGTCCGTCGCTTCCGCAGGCAATGACCATCGTCTGGGTGCAAATGAAGCGCCTCCGGCAATTGTTTCCGTATTCCTCGGCGACGAACTGGAGCGCGTTGTCTGCGATATCATTGAGGGCGGTTCATCCGCAGTTGGCGGTCAGTCGAAGATTGAGCTTGGCGTCACCACTTTGCCGGTATTCCCGAAGGATAACACAGACCGCAATAGAACCTCTCCGTTTGCTTTTACCGGTAACCGCTTTGAGTTCCGTATGCCCGGTTCGTCCCAGTCGATCGGCTGCATCAATATGATGCTGAACACCGCAGTTGCCGACGTATTTAAGCATTATGCTGACGAACTGGAAGGTGCAGAAGACTTCCACAAGGCATTGAATGCACTGATCAAGCGCGAATTGACTGCGCATCAGCGCGTCATCTTCAATGGCAACGGCTATGATGATAACTGGGTTGAAGAAGCAGAGAAGCGTGGTCTGCCAAACCTGCGCAGTACGCCGGAGGCACTGGCTGCATATGATGAATTCGTTGATCTGTTTGAAGAGACGGGTGTTCTGAGCGAAGCCGAATTGAAATCCCGTCAGGAAATTTTGCTCGAAGAGTATGCAAAAACCATCAAGATCGAGTCCCGCACCATGGTTGACATGGTCAAGAAGGATATTCTGCCGGCTGTTACCAGCTATGTCAAGGAACTGTCTGAGCTTGCATGTAATAAGAAGACACTGGGACTGAATGCAGATCTGGAAATCAAGCAGATTGAGCGTTTGTCTGCACTGGCTTCCGAGACCTATGACAAAAATGCTGCGCTGGAAGGCGTTATTGCGGGTGCGGCTGATGTCGAGGGTGCACAGCAGGCTGCATATTATGAGCATGAGACCGTTATCCCGGCGATGGGCGCCCTGCGCGCGGTTGTCGATCAAATGGAAGTCAATACTGCGGAGAAGTATTGGCCGTTCCCGGCATACGACAAGCTGCTGTTTGGCATCTGATATCTCCAGGCACATAAAATCACCATAAAACATCATTTTTCACACAAAGGCGTGTACACAATTCCCTGAATGGGAGAAGGTGTACACGCCTTTTCTTTTCTCTGTGGCTGCATACAGACGTATTTGTATATTAGGGAGTACACATACGCCGGTTTGTACAATATAAAATCTTTGACAAAGGGGAATATTCATATGGATACCACTTCGATTATGAGTGTGCTTGCGGATCATGCATCCGCAATCGACACATCGTGGACACTGCTTGGCGCAGCCCTTGTCTTCTTCATGCAGGCAGGTTTTGCTATGGTAGAGACTGGCTTTACCCGTGCAAAGAACGCTGGCAACATCATCATGAAGAACTTGATGGACTTTTCGCTTGGCACTCCGATTTATTGGTTGTTTGGCTTTGGCATCATGTTTGGCGGCAGCGGCGCATTGATCGGCGGTCTGGATTTCATGACCAATGGCGGTGAAGGCGGATTCACCACGCTGATTTTCCAGACGGTGTTCTGTGCAACGGCTGCAACCATCGTTTCCGGTGCAATGGCAGAAAGAACCAAGTTCTCTTCCTACTGCATCTATTCCATGATTATCAGTGCAATTGTTTATCCGATTTCCGGTCATTGGGTCTGGGGCGGCGGCTGGCTGCAGCAGATGGGCTTTCATGATTTTGCCGGCTCTACGGCGGTACACATGGTAGGCGGTATTTCTGCCCTGATTGGCGCGTCATTCCTTGGTCCGCGTATTGGCAAGTATGGCAAGGATGGCAAGCCCAAGGCAATCCCTGGTCATTCTCTGACGCTCGGCGCATTGGGCTGCTTTATTCTGTGGTTCTGCTGGTTCGGTTTCAACGGCGCGTCTACCGTTGCGATGACCGACGGCGCATATGAGACAGCGGCTTCTGTCTACGTTACGACCAACCTGGCTGCTGCTGTTGCAACTGTTACCGTTATGTGCATCACTTGGATCCGCTACAAAAAGCCGGACGTTTCCATGACGTTGAATGGTTCTCTGGCCGGATTGGTAGCCATTACAGCGGGCTGTGATATGGTCACGCCGTTTGGTGCCGCAATGATCGGTATCTGCGCGGGATTCGCCCTTGTATTTGGCGTTGAATTTGTTGAAAAGGTTCTCAAGGTTGATGACCCGGTAGGCGCTGTAGGGGTGCATTGCGTCAACGGTGCAATGGGTACTCTTTTGACCGGTCTGTTCGCACAGGATGTCGGTCTGTTCTATGGCGGCGGCACACATTTCCTTCTCATTCAGATTCTCGGTGTTGCTGCTGTTGCTGCATGGGTTGCTGTTACCATGACCATCGTATTTTGGGTCATGAAGCATACCATTGGTTTGCGTGTCAGTGAAGAAGAGGAAATTCGCGGTCTCGACATCATGGAGCATGGTTTGACTTCTTCCTATGCAGACTTTATGCAGGTTCCGACTGTCAATGGTCTGTATAAGCCGGAAGGTGAATATGCCCCCGCAACCACACCGGTTTCAATGGATGAGGCTGTCCCGGCAACGGAGGTTCCATCTACTGGTTCTGATGGTCATAAATTGTCCAAAGTTGTCGTCATCTGCAAGCAGTCGCGTTTTGAGGAACTCAAAAATGCATTGGAAGAGATTGGCGTAGCCGGCTTGACCATGACCAATGTCCTCGGATGCGGTGTAGAAAAAGGCGCTACGGAGTTTTATCGCGGCGTTCCGATCAACGCAACCCTGCATCCGAAGATTAAACTTGAAATGGTTGTCAGCCGTGTTCCGGTTGAACAGATCATTGATGTGTGCCGCAAGGTGTTGTACACCGGTCATATCGGCGACGGCAAGATCTTTATTTACGATGTACAGAACGTCGTCAAGGTTCGTACCGGTGCAGTCGGTTACGACGCACTTCAGTATGAAGACTAATCAAAACAATCATCCTTCTATCAATCCCTAATACATGTTCAAGGCAAAGGCTCGTATTGCTCCGGCGGTACGAGTCTTTCGCTGTTGTAATTGGACAAACTGCGTATTATAATAAAAAGGACTTTGAACTGGAGGATTGGCAATGAAAAAACGATGGCTTTGCACCGCAGCAGTGACGATACTCATGATGGCTGTGTTGGCGGGCTGCGGACAAAAGGAAGTAACGCAGGACTTTTATGCCATGGATACTGCAATGAATATCCGGGCATACGGTTCAAACGCGCAGGATGCAGTCAATCAATGCGTGCGATATATCAATCAATTGGAGCAGGACATTTCACGTACACGGGAAGACAGTGATATCTATGCGCTCAATCATGCGCAGGGCGACTGGGTTGAACTTTCCGAACAGACAACCGATGTGTTGGAACAGGCGCTCCGATTGGCAGAGGAGACGGAAGGTTGTTTTGATCCGACCATTGCGCCATTGTCTGATCTATGGGGCATTGGTACAGAAGATGCAAGGATCCCCGCACAGGCAGAGATTGACACGGCGCTGGAGCTGGTCAATTATCAAAATCTCCAGATGAATGGTACGAGCGCAGCGCTTCCGGAAGGCGCATGCATTGACCTTGGCGGTATTGGCAAGGGCTATGCTGCGGATCAAGTGGCACAGATTCTGCGCGATGCAGGTGTGGAACGCGCTGTTATTACACTTGGCGGGAATATTTATGTCCTTGGCGAAAAAGAGGATGGCGTGCCATGGACCATTGGAATTACTGATCCGGATAGTGCAGGCGATTATTTTGCAACGCTTCAGGTCAGCGATACCAGCGTTGTCACCAGCGGAGATTATGAACGCTACTTTGAACAGGATGGCGAACGATATTGCCATATTTTTGATCCGGAAACCGGTTGGCCGGCGCAGACGGATCTGCGCAGTGTGACTGTGGTTTCTGAATGTTCGACGGATGCGGACGCATACACAACCGCGTTGTTTGTCATGGGCAGCGAGCGGGCGATGGAATTTTGTGAGGCGCATGATATTGAAGCAGTTTTTGTCAAAACCGATCATGTCGTTCATGTCACAGAAGGGCTCAGGGACAAATTTTCCCTGACCAGCTCGGAGTACACGTATGAAGAATAAAATTCCTCTAAAATTGGGAGATTTTGCACTCTTTGCTGTAATTATCGCATTGGCATGCGGCGTTTGGATCCGGCTGGCGCTCATGCAGACCGAGCAGACGTATGGTGAGATTGTAGTGGACGGCACGTTATACCGGGAAATAAAACTCGGTGGGACGGAGCAGGAAACCATCACATTGGAAGGCCGTACCGGTGAGGTCACAATTGAAATCGACGGTGACCGCATGCGATTTGTCTCATCGCAGTGTCCCGATCACACTTGTGAGCGCACAGGCTGGATTTCCCGCGTCGGGCAGTCGGCAGTGTGTTTGCCCAATCGGGTTATGATAAAAATTACCGGGATAAACCAGGACGGTGTGGATGCCGTCGCACAGTGACAGGAGGGCGCATGAACAAAACAAAGCGAATTGCATTGTGTGGTATGTTGACTGCGCTTGCACTGGCCTTGTCGCTCGCGGAGCGCATGATTCCACTGGAATGGATAGTTCCGATTCCGGGCGTTAAGCTGGGGCTTGCAAACGTTGTCACAATGTTTGCCCTGTTGTTCCTCAAGCCGAAGGAAGCATATGCTATTTTGTTTTGCCGTGTTGTACTTGCGGCGTTATTCGCCGGCAGTGTCACACAATTGTTATTCAGTTTGACCGGCGGTATGCTGGCATTGACAACGACATGGGTTTTGCTGCACAAACAGGGTACATGGTTTTCTTTTTATGGCATCAGTGCCGCGTCAGCAGCGATGCACAATATTGGACAGGTGCTTGCCGCGATGTTCGTGATGCAGTCGGTAGACGTCATTGCCTATCTGCCGCTGCTGCTTGTGTCAGCGATCCCGATGGGATTTGTCACGGGTGCGATTTTGGATGTGATGCAAAAACACATGCGGCATTTCAACTTGACTGGACACTTGAATGGATGAAATCAATCGAAGGATATCGCTATTTTTTCCCGTATAAAATTCTGCGTATATCGGAAAACTAAAGGCAAAATTCAGCCTTTGGAGGTAATACGCATGAAGAAGAGAATCAGTGTATTGTGCCTGTCGCTTGCATTGCTGCTGACCATGCTGACAGGCTGCGGTACAGAGGATACAACAGACACTGGCACAACAAACGAGAATGGTTCGAGTGTTGTCGATGAAAATAACGATGGAATTGTCGGAAATGACGGCGATGGTTATGACGACAACAATGACGGTACAGATAACAACGGTGATGATGGCAATAACACTGTCGATGGTGACGGGAACGGTACAGTATCCGGCGATATAGAAAGTGCAGTGGATGACGTTGGACGCGCTGTCGAAGACGGTGCGGATGCAGTGGGCGACGCTGTTACCGGCAACGATACTGCCACCCGTGCGGATACCGACAACACCAACAACACAAATAACGCAAATACCAATACCAACAACGCAGATAACACAAATACCAATCGATAAACAGAACAAAAAAAGAAGGGTCTGCCGCAGAAAAATTTCTGTGACAGACCTTTTTTGTGGGGATAAGAATTATGTGTTTCCGCCGAGTGTGACTGTATAGCCGTTATTTTCAATGGCATGCAGCAATGACTCGCCATGTTCTTTCCCACCGACTTCGCAGACAACATGTACAATTGCTTCGTCAATATCCAGATGTGCATTGACGCGGTCATGCTGGAACATGATGATGTTTGCATTCTGCGCTGCGATGATACCGGCAAGACGTTCCAGGGAACCCGGAACATCCGGCATGACAATAGAGAATTTTATGTGACGGCAGCGGGTGACAAGACCTTTTTCGACAATGCGGTGAATGAAGCTCACATCGATATTGCCTCCGGACAGCAAGCAGACCACTTTTTTGCCTCTGAAGTCATATTTGCCGGAGAGCAGTGCAGCCAGGGACGATGCACCTGCCGGTTCAACCACCTGCTTGGTGCGTTCGAGCAGCAACAGGATGGTAGAGGCAATATCGTCATCGGACACAGTAATCACGTTATCGACAAATGCGTTGATGTGTTCCATCGTCTTTGTACCAGGGCACTTGACCGCAATGCCGTCTGCAATGGTATGCACAGAATCAGACGCAAGGATGTTGTCCTGATGGAATGAATTGGCGATGGCAGGAGCGCCTTCCGCCTGTACACCAATCACCTGGATGCGGGGGTTGATCTGCTTGACACAGGCTGCAACGCCGGACAACAATCCGCCGCCGCCTGCCGGGACAAGGATGATATCGACAGCCGGAAGGTCGCGCAGGATCTCAAGACCAATCGTACCTTGACCTGCCATGACGTCTTCATCGTCAAACGGATGGATAAATGTTGCGCCGGTTTCCTCGACGATTTCCATCGCCTTGGCATAAGCGTCATCGTAGCACGAACCGGATAATACGACATTTGCACCATACCCGCGGGTTGCAGACACCTTTGCAATCGGCGTAGACCGCGGCATACAGATCGTTGCCGGGATACCGATCTTGTTTGCGGCAAAGGCGACACCCTGTGCATGATTTCCGGCAGAAGAAGCGATGACAGACGTGAGTTCACCGCTCTCATATAACTTCATGATTTTGTTATAAGCGCCGCGCACTTTAAAGGAACCGGTTTTCTGTTGATTTTCGCACTTGAGGTAAACCTCTGCGCCGGTCATCCCGGAAAACGTAGTGGAAGAGGCCAGAGGGATATAATGAACGACAGGCTGTAAGCGCTGCGCTGCCTCGTCAATGTCTTTGATGCTGATCATAGATGCGTTGGATCCTCCCAAAAAAGAATAACGATAAATAAGACTGTATTATTGTAGCACTGCGCCAGAGTGATTGCAAGCGCATGCGCGAGATTGTATGTGTTCCGGTTGTATTTCGCCAGTTTCCCTGATATAATGAAACAAGAACCAACAGGAAAGAGGTTTATCAAATGGCAAATTATGATTTGAATACAGCACAGTTGCGTGAATATGTCAATATCCTGCGGGCAGGTGATACGGTATCCCTGACCGGCACACTGTATACCGCGCGCGATGCAGCACATAAGAAGATCCTTGCAGCGCTTGAGGCAGGAGAAGAGGTCCCGTTTGATCTTCAGGATTCCGTTGTCTATTATGCAGGTCCGACCCCTGCAAAGCCGGGACAGGTCATCGGTTCCTGTGGTCCGACAACCTCTGGACGCATGGATCCGTTTTCTCCCACTTTGATTGAAAAGGGACAGGTTTGCATGATTGGCAAGGGTGTGCGCAATCAGGCGGTACATGATGCTATGCAAAAATATGGCTGTGTGTATATGGTTGCCATTGGCGGTGCAGGCGCAGTGATTGCAGATTGTGTCAAATCGCTGGAGGTTGTGGCGTATGATGAACTGGGTTGTGAATCGGTCAAGCGGCTGACAGTGGAAAATTTCCCCGCTATTGTATCCATGGATGCACAGGGCGGCAGCTTGTATGCCACCGGTATCGCCCAGTTCCGCACGGAAGAGTGAACAGGAAACGCTGGAGCTGTGCGCTGCTCGATATGGACGGGACGTTTTTTGATTTCCCGGCCTGTGAACGCCGTGCTTTTTTTCTCACGATGCAGGAATTTTCTATCGATGCGGATGAAGCCATGTATCAGCATTACCGTGCCATTAACAAGGCGGCATGGCGGGAACTGGAAAGAGGGGAGCTCACGCATGAACAGCTTCGCCCGGAACGATTTCGCCGGCTTATGGCGCAATTGGGACAACCGTTTCCGCACGGCGTGACGGCGGAACAGGTCGCGGAATATAATGTGCAGCGTATTGCGGAAGGCGGCATCTTATATGAAGGTGCGCGTGAGTTGTGGCAGCGCATCTATCGTCAATACCGGGTCTGTGTCCTCACCAATGGATCTGATTTGACACAATATAACCGGCTGCGGTGCGCCGGGCTGCTGGACTATACACATGCCGTCGTCACCAGTCAGCGGGCAGGCATCGGTAAGCCGGCGGCTGGGATTTTTCAGTTTGCACTGGAGGAATTGGGCTGTCCCGACAAGAGCCAATGCGTGATGGTGGGGGATTCCCTGGAGGCGGATATCCGCGGCGCAGAAAATTTTGGAATCGACACGATTTGGTATAATCCCACAAAAGAACACCTGGAAACTGGTCAGGTTGACAAAGAGGTGAATGATTATTCCGCGCTGGCGAGTGCCCTTGCGCTCGAAGAATAAAAACACGTTCTCAAAGCATGCACAAAATATTATCATTTTTGAAACTGTAAATGAACAGCGGTGAGATTGACAATAAACCGTGGTTACGATACAATACATTTTGTTAAGAATAAGACAAACTTCCGAATGCAGGGAAAGGGAGAACCATTCATGAGAAGCTTTGAAACTGACGTACAGTTAATAAAATACAAGGTTCTGCGTGCCGTCGCGGAACATGCGTTGCAGGAAAGGCTGGACGATTGTTATTATACTGTGCCGCACGAGGTTATTCCGGGTAAAAAGGCGACCATGCGCTGCTGTGTATATAAGGAACGCGCGATTGTCGGGGAGCGTGTACATAACGCCTTGGGCGGCGAACGCGGAAGCCATGTCATTGAGGTCATCGACATCGCCTGTGATGAATGTCCGGTTGATCGCTATTCGGTCAGCAATTCCTGCCGCGGCTGCCTGGCGCACCGTTGTATGAAGGTCTGCCCGCGCGGTGCAATCAGCAAAGGCGATGACGGTCGTGCAAAAATTGATCCCGACAAGTGCATCCATTGCGGACGTTGCGCACAGGTGTGTCCATATGGTGCGATTACAGAGAATATTCGTCCGTGTGAACGAAGCTGTAAGGTCGGCGCGATCAAGATGAACGACCAGCAGAAGGCGGAAATCAATTACGATAAGTGTATCAGTTGTGGTGCTTGCGTGAGCCAGTGCCCATTTGGCGCGGTTGTCGATAACTCGTACATGGTAGATGCAATCAAGTTGATTCAGCAGGCCGATCACCGTGGATATTATACCGTTGCGATAGTCGCCCCCGCCATTGCTTCTCAGTTCAAGGGTGCAACGGTTGGACAGGTCAAGCAGGCGCTGCGTCATCTCGGTTTTCATGACGTTGTTGAGGCGGCACTCGGCGCCGATATGGTCGCAAAGAAGGAATCCAGAGAGCTGGCAGAAAAGGGCTTCCTGACCTCATCCTGCTGCCCGGCATTCGTGCGCTATATCCAGCAGCATGTGCCGGAAATGGCAGAGCATATTTCACACAATCTTTCTCCTATGGCGGAATTGGGTAAATACGTCAAGGAAAACAGTGCGTGGCCGGTTAAGACGGTCTTTATTGGACCGTGCACGGCGAAAAAATACGAACAGAAGTTGGATACAGTCAAGCCGTGGATCGATTGTGTCATTACATTCGAAGAACTTCAGGCATTGCTGGATGCAGCGGGTCTTCCCCCGGAGGAGCAGGGAGAACTGCCGACGGACGATGCGTCGTATTTCGGTCGTATCTTTGCGCGCTCGGGCGGTCTGACCGAGGCGGTTGCGCAGAGCATCAAGGAGCAGAACATTGACTTTGAACCGAAAGTTGCTGTGTGCAGCGGCATTGAACAGTGTAAGGTCGCTCTGCTCAAAGCGAAAATGGGTCGCCTGACGGAGAATTTCATTGAGGGCATGGCGTGCGAAGGCGGCTGCATCAATGGTGCAGGTGCTATCAGTCATACGCCGAAGGACAAGATGACAGTTGATAAATTCGGCAAGGAAAGCCGCAAGGAAAGCATCAATATGTCGATTGGCAGTTACGAAACGAAATTCTAAAACAACACAAGTGACAGCCGCCGGAAGCAGCGCTTCCGGCGGTTTTTTGTATTCAGCGGGCTGTCCGGCGCATAGGATAAGGGAGATAACACTGTGAAGAGAGGAGCAGGACAATGCCACTTGTTTTTTTGAGCCCGTCAACCCAGGAATACAATATGTATTATGATGGGAATGGGTCGGAAGAATATTATATGAATTTGATTGCAGACGCTATGATTCCCTATTTGGAGGCATCGGATATCACTGTTGCGCGCAATACGCCGGAGGATACTGCACTGACCAGTGCCCAAAAATCCAATGAGGCGGGTGCACAACTGCATTTGGCGCTGCATTCCAATGCTGCACCCGAAGACCTGGCAGGACAATTGCGCGGTACAGATGTATATTATTACACGGGCAGTACACAGGGCGAACGTGCAGCGGATATCATTGCAAACAATCTCAGCCTCATTTCCCCGACGCCGCAGATGGTGGATAGTATCCCGACAACGCGGTTGGCTGAATTGCGGCGCACATCTGCCCCAAGTGTGTTGGTAGAAATTGCTTACCATGACAATCCCGACGATGCGAATTGGATTCGCGGCAATATCCGCGATATTGCACGAAATTTAGCTGCGTCGGTGGCAGACTTCTTTGGTGTTCCGTTCCGTCAGCCGTAACGCGGGGCGCCGTTGGCTTCTGTTGACCGCCCTTGCGGCAGCGATCGGATTGTTGATCTTTGCCGGGCATCGTATGTCTGAAAACGTTGCTGTTCCCACAGGCGATTACATCCGTTATGTGGAATTTGATGTGCCTGCGACAGCATTGCAACGGGCATTGGATGTGGATGTGCGCACAGAGGGTGAGATTGACTGGGTTGACCTGCTGTCCGCGCTCGCCTGCCGATATGGCGGGGATTGGTCGCGGTATCAGGCGACCGATCTGGACGCCATTGCTGCGGAAATGGAAGGCGGACAGAGCGCTGCGGAAAACGGCAAGTATTTTTCCTATTATCGTGAGGCGTATGGTGCGGTGTTAGATGGTCTGCTCGGAGATTTTTGCGAACAGCGGACGGATGATGTGGGCAATACGGTTTGGCAGCATCAATATGGGCTGAAAGCCTTCTGCCCGATTGCAAAAGGATTTGCATACACGGAATCGGATGATTTTGGTGCATCGCGCAGTTATGGGTATAAACGCCGCCATCTGGGACACGATATGATGGGATTGACCGGCACGCCAATTGTTGCAGTGGAGTCCGGGACAGTTGTCATGCTGGGTTGGAATCAGTATGGCGGTTGGCGCGTGGGTATCCGCAGCAGTGATGGCAGGCGGTATTGGTATTATGCACATCTGCGGCAAGACCGCCCCTATGCCGCCGGTCTTGCGGAAGGACAGCAGGTGACAGCGGGCGACGTCATCGGCTATATGGGTCGCACTGGATACTCCGCAGAGGAAAATGTCAGCAACATTGTCACACCACATCTGCACATCGGCTTGGAACTGATTTTTGACGAAAGTCAGTTTGAGTCAGACAATGAAATCTGGGTGAATTTGTATCCGCTTATGCAGTTGCTGGCGAAACACAGTTGCGAGACTGTGCGGGCAGAAGATGGCGAGTATACCCGAAAATATGCCTTCAAGGAGGGGATAGGGTGAAGAGACGCCACAGAAGAGAGATCGTACTGCTCGCCTGCCTGCTGATTGTGTCGGGTATTTGCGCATTGCGTTGGAACGTGCAGCAGGCTTCAGCGGAGGTAGAAGTGATTTCCGTGCCCGTTGCGATGTATCACAGCGTGACGGATGAAGGCGAATCGCCAGGACAGTATGTGATTTCCCCATCCATGTTGGAAAACGACTTGAAATATCTGCAAAGGCAGGGATATCAGACGGTTACAGTCACAGATCTCGTTGCGTATGCGACAGCAGGCGCGTCGCTGCCCGAAAAGCCGGTCATGTTGACCTTTGATGACGGCTATTATAACAATTACAGCAATGCATATCCGCTGCTCAAACAATATCACATGCGTGCCGTCTTGTCGGCAGTTGGCACACTCACCGAACAGTTTACGGAGAGTGGGGATACTGGGCATGAGATTTGGTCCTACTGCACGGGAGAACAACTCAAAGAGATGTCGAATTCCGGTGTGATGGAGATTCAAAATCATTCGTATGATTTTCATTCTCTCAGCCCGCGCCGCGGCTGCCTGCGCAAAAGCGGAGAGGATGAGGCGGCGTATCGGGAGATTTTTGTCAGCGATACCAAACAGGCGCAGGACTTGTTTGTCTCATTGGATATTCCGAAACCCATCTGTTATACCTATCCCTATGGTGCGCGCAACGATGAGACGGATATGCTGGTAAAGCAATGTGGCTTTGTTGCTACATTGAGCTGTGAAGAAGGTGTGGCATATATCACGCGTGATGCGGCGTGTCTGACAGGTATCCGGCGGTATAATCGTGATGGTCGAGTGACGAGCGAACAATTTTGGAGCAACTTGCTCGCTGTGGTGGAGAAGGGGGATTGACATGCGTTGTGAGAACAAACGGCATCGCGATGACAACCGGTGCAGGTCGTGCAGCCGCATTGTAGATCTGCGGTGTAAGGAAGTCATCTGCATTGGGGATGGCAGCCGATTGGGATTTGTGAGCGATGTGGAAATTGATACCTGTACCGGTCGGCTGGTTGCCATTGTCGTTCCCGGACGCGGCAAACTGGGTTTTTTTGGAAGACAGAACGATTGTGTCATTCCATGGGAGGCCATTCGCCGCATTGGAGATGATATCATTTTGACCAGCTTTTGCCCGCAGGAATGCTGCCCGCCGAAAGAACGGGAAATCCATCGATGTGATTGATGCAAAACCATGTCGGTAAACTGTAAAATTTGCGGGGGAATCAAAAGTTTTTCTTGCGTTCCAATGGATGATATGGTAAAATGAGCAAGTATGAAAAATACACACGCATCGGGAGACGCGGCGTGGTGCTCCGGAAACGGGGTCGCCGCCGAAAAGGAACGATGCGGAGGAAAAAACTAAGGAGGACATTTCAATGTCAGTTATTTCTATGAAGCAGCTGCTGGAGGCAGGCGTGCACTTCGGTCATCAGACCAGAAGATGGAACCCGAAAATGGCGCAGTACATTTTCACTGAGAGAAACGGTATCTACATCATCGATCTGCAGAAAACCGTAAAAAAGCTGGAAGAGGCTTATTTCTTTGTCCGTGATACCGCTGCAGCCGGTGAGTCCATCCTGTTTGTCGGCACTAAGAGGCAGGCGCAGGACGCAATTCGTGAAGAGGCGGAACGCGCTGGCATGTATTACGTCAACGCAAGATGGCTGGGCGGCATGCTGACAAACTTTACCACCATGCGCACCCGTATCGCTCGTCTGAACCAGCTCAAGAAGATGCAGGAAGACGGTACCTTTGATCTGCTGCCGAAGAAGGAAGTTATTAAGCTGCAGCTCGAAATTGCCAAGCTGGAGAAGTATCTGGGCGGCGTCAAGGATATGAAGAAGCTGCCGGGCGCAATGTTTGTTGTTGATCCGCGCAAGGAAAAGAATGCAATTGCTGAGGCTCGCAAGCTGAAGATCCCGGTAGTTGCAATTGTCGATACCAACTGTGATCCGGATGAAGTTGACTACGTTATCCCCGGCAACGACGATGCAATCCGTGCAATTAAGCTGATCTCTTCCACCATGGCAAACGCTGTCCTGGAAGGTAAGCAGGGTGAACAATTGGCTTCCGAAGAGGAAGAAGCACAGGCTGCTGAGTAAGAATGAAATATAGAAAAGCCCGCCGCGCTGAACGGGCGGGCTTTTTTCACAAACCAGACGAATAACAGGGAGGAAATTACATCATGGCATTTACTGCAAAGGATGTTAAAGCACTGCGTGAGCAGACCAACGTTGGTATGATGGACTGCAAAAAGGCACTCCAGGAAGCAGACGGCGATTTCGACAAGGCAATTGAAATCCTGCGCGAGAAGGGTCTTGCAAAGGCTGCCAAGAAGGCCAGCCGTATCGCAGCGGAAGGCATTGTCTGCATTGAGGTTTGCGACACATGTGGCGCTGCTGCAATCGTAGAAGTAAACTCTGAGACCGACTTCGTTGCAAAGAACGCCGATTTCCAGCAGTTTGCATCCGACGTTGCAAAGGTTGTCATCAAGGAAAACCCGGCAGACGTCGAGGCATTGAAGAACTGCAAGATGGGTGATGTTACCGTTGAAGGTGCATTGCAGGAGAAGGTTCTGACGATCGGTGAAAACCTGCAGATCCGCCGCTTCGAGCGTTATGACGACAGTACCGTAAATGTTGGCTACACGCATATGGGCGGTGTGATTGGCGTTCTGGTCGCTTTGGAGGTTTCCGACGACCTGAAGGGCAATCCGGTTGTCGCAGAGCTGGGCAAGGACATCGGTATGCAGGCGGCTGCAATGCGTCCGCTGTTTATGGACAAGTCTGATGTTGACCAGGCTACGCTGGACAGAGAGAAGGAAATTCTGCTGGCACAGGCCATGGAAGAGAATAAGACCGCTGCAAAGCCGAAGCCGCAGCAGATCATCGAAAAGATGGTTATGGGCCGCATCGGCAAGTACTACGAGGAAAACTGCCTCCTTCAGCAGGCATTTGTCAAGGAGAACAAGGTTTCTGTCGAGAAGCATATTGCAGCTGTAGCTAAGGAGCTGGGCGGCTCCATTAAACTGGCGAAGTATACCCGCTTCGAAAAGGGCGAAGGCATCGAGAAGAAGCAGGACGATTTCGCAGCAGAAGTTGCATCCATGGCAAAGTAATCAGAGTATATTGTAGATATGCGATTCAGCCTCCTGCATTTGCAGGGGGCTGTTTTGTTGTAAACGGCACAGAAAGGAACAACACAATGGCAAAACGAGGGAATTTGATGACATTCCGTGAAGATGTCCAGGTCGTAGATGCGACCATTCGCGACGGTGGTCTGTGCAATAATTTTTATTTTACAGACCAGTTTATCCGTGACCTGTACAAAGCGAATATTGAAGCGGGCGTCGATTATATGGAATTCGGGTATAAGGCGTCAGCAGATTTGTTCAACGCAGAGGAATTTGGCAAGTGGAAGTTTTGCAATGATAAGGATATTTATGATGTTGTGGGTGACAATGACACCGATTTGAAGATTGCCGTTATGGCGGACGTCGGACGTACCAATTATAGACGTGATATCGTCGAGCGCAGCAACAGCCCGATTGATCTTGTCCGTGTTGCCACGTATATCAATACCATGCCGGCTGCCATTGACATGATCGAGCATTGCGCGAAGATGGGGTATGAGACTGCGTGCAACATTATGGCGGTCTCCAAAGCGCATCGGGAAGATTTACAGGAAGCTCTGGACATGATTGGCAAGAGTGCTGCCGATACCGTCTACCTGGTTGACAGCTATGGTTCACTGTATCCGGAAGAAATCCGTGCATTGTCTGAGATGTATCTGGAAAAAATGGACCAGTATGGCAAGAAAGTCGGTATCCATGCCCACAACAACCAGATGCTGGCATTTGCGAATACCATTGAGGCATGTGCAACCGGGGTGAGCATGCTGGATGCAACCATGAATGGTATGGGTCGGGGCGCAGGCAACTGTATGATGGAACAACTGCTGGGCTTTTTAAAAAATCCAAAATATCAACTCTGCCCGGTGCTGCATTTCATCGAACAGCATATGCTTCCATTACAGGAAGAGGGCATCATCTGGGGATATAATACGGCATACCTGCTAACTGGACGATTGAATATGCATCCACGTTCTGCAATTGCGTTCTCTAAGGCGCATCGCCACGATTTTGAACGATTCTACCTCGATCTGGATCAGGAATAAGCGGAATAGTTGCCGGTCCGTTTGTGCCGGCAGGTTTTTTGTGCATTGTGTATCTGCACAAAAAGCAAAATATGTAACAAACGTATATTGTACAAAACTTCTATATGCGGTATAATTACTCATAGGGGATGCCGGACACAGGATTTCTGTTATGCAATAAACAGAGGAGGACATGGGAATGACCTTGCGGAATCTGCGGATTTTTTTGGCTGTAGCCGATTGTGGAAGTATGAGCGAAGCCGCAAAGAAAATGCATATTGCACAGCCGTCTGTCAGTGGAACGATTGGAGAAATTGAAGAACAATATGGCGTGCGTCTGTTTGAGCGCCTGGGACGGCGTCTGTATATTACGCCGACAGGGATGCAACTGTCTGAATACGCCCGGCATATCCTGTCAATGTATGACGCCATGGAACAGCGCCTTAAGAATGCGGATGAAACCGACATGCTGCGGGTGGGTGCGACTGTCACTGTGGGTACATGCATTTTGGGAGGTATGCTGCAACGATATATTTCAGAAACGCAGAATCAGCCGCCGCGCGTTGTCGTAGACAATACACGCGTCATTGAACAGCAATTACTCAGAAGCGAACTGGACGTCGCTGTCATCGAAGGCAAAGTCACCAGTCCTGATCTCATTACACAATTCATGATGAACGATCCGTTGATATTGGTATGTGCGCGCGACAAAAACCCGTTTGGTGCAAAAAAATCTGTTCGATTGACAGATTTGCAGGAAATCCCGTTTATTTTGCGCGAGGAAGGCAGTGGCACGCGTGAGGTGTTTGAGAGTGTTATGCCGCATATCAATATACAATGGGTGTGCAACAACAGTGAAGCCATCCTGCGTGGCGTGGAGATGGGCTTTGGCATGACGGTGATTTCGCGCCGCCTGGTGTCAGAACGCCTGCGCACCGGAGTGCTGACAGAAATCCATATCGCGGATGCGGAATTGAATCGTCAGTTCAGCATTGTCTGGCACAAGAATAAATATCTCGGCAAAAGTATGAACCAGTTTATCGACATATGCTCGCAGTACGGCGCGATGTTTGGCGGGCGATGATGTCATGCAAATACAAAAGAAAGCCCATGCTGCTTGGCATGGGCTTTTCCGTTGAGTTTTGTGGCATTACAGCCGCGCTTCAATTGCATCGTTCAGCGTTTGAATGGCTTTGAGACGTCCAAATTTTTTGTCCTGCGATTCCACGATGGTCCACGGTGCATATTCAGTGGACGTCAAGCGAACCATATCGTTGACAGCGGTTTCATACAGGCTCCATTTTTCACGATTGCGCCAATCTTCATCCGTAATCTTCCACTGTTTTTCCGGTGTGTTCTGGCGTTCTGTGAAGCGGCGGAGCTGCTCATCTGAGTCGATGTGCAGCCAGAATTTGATGAGGATAGCGCCCCATTTCTCCAATTCATATTCAAATTCGTTCAGCTCCTGATAGGCGCGTTTCCATTCTTCTTCCGTACAGAAGCCTTCGAGACGTTCTACCATGACACGTCCATACCATGTGCGGTCAAATACGGCAATGTGACCGTCTTTCGGCAGGTTTTGCCAAAAGCGCCACAGATGATGGTGCATTTTTTCCACCGGCGTCGGGGACGCAATTGGAATCACTTCATAACCGCGCGGGTCGAGCGCTGAGGTCAGGCGCTTGATCTTGCCGCCCTTGCCCGCGGCATCCCAGCCCTCATAGGCGATTATGATCGTGATGCGCTCGCGATAGACGATGTTGTGCAGTTTGGAGAGCTTTTTCTGCTCATGCCGAAGGATTGAACGGTATTTTTCATCATCAATGCGGCGATACAGCGGCACCTCCTCCAGCTTGGGCTTTTTGACCAGATGGAAATTGTGTACCTGGGATTGGTATTCCGATGGGACAATGGTTTTCGGCTCGTCCAATGCCGTGCGGATGGAATCAACGATGATGCTGTAAATTTCATTCATGGCGCTGCGGCGTTCCTGCGCGCTGATGATGTGCCATGGTGCAAAGACTGTATTGGTCTTTTCCAGCATTTCGTCATAGACACGATAATATTCTTTATAGTGTTTGTTGCGGAATTTATCCAGGTCTGTCACACGCCACCGCGTATTTTTGTTTTCCAACAGCTTGGATTGGCGTTTGGCCTGTTCTTTGGAGGAGATATGGAGGAAGAATTTGATAATCAAACAGCCGTCCTGAGACAATTGACGTTCAAACGTGTTGATGCTCTCCATGCGGCTATAAGCCTCCGCTGCGCTCAAGTTATTCTCAATGCGGGCGCGGGAAACCTCCGGGTACCAGCTTTCATCAAAAATTGCCATCTTTCCCCTTTGTGGCATACGCAGCCAGTGCCGCCATAGGAAGGGATGGCGCTGTTCTTCCGGTGTCGGATCTTTGGTATTGTGCACTTTAAAGAACCGGGGATCGAGCGTTTGAATCATGCTGGCGATCATGCTGCCCTTGCCGGATGAATCCCAGCCCTCGAACAGCACAATGACGGGCAGTTTGCTCTCTTTCATGCGGTGTTGTAAATTTGCCAGATCGCCGCGCACAGCCTTCGTCTCCAGGCGATATTCGATATCAGTCATACGGCGGTTGAAATCAATACTGCTCAGCATACGTTTACCCTCCCGTCTTGGTGATGAAAAATAACAAATCTGTTGTATATAGTATAACAGAAATTGTCACAAAATTCATCTACAATCTACACAATTTGACGAATCATGTTTGTGCACAATGATAAATAGGCGGAAAAACGTACGGTTTTGCTTGCAATAGAATTCAAAAACTGATATAATTTAAACATAAGAATTGTTATTGATATCGATTAAAAAGTGGGGTGACCGGGTGAAGTATTCCAGACAGAGAGAGCTGATCCGGGAAGCGGTCAACCAGTCGGGCGAACATCCCACTGCGGACGCTGTGTACCAGAAGGTGCGCCAGAAAGAACCCACGATCAGCCTTGCAACGGTGTATCGTAATTTGAATCAGTTGGCAGAAAATAATATGATTCGACGTGTCGTTGTCCCCGGAGATTCGGATCATTTCGACCGTGCGATGGAGTATCATGAGCATATGATCTGTACGAGGTGTGGCAGTGTTGTGGATGTTTGGCCGGAACACCCGCTGTTTGAACAGTTTCAGGCTCTTCCAGGCATTTGCTGTACCGGCTATGAGCTGGTTCTATATGGTCTGTGCTCCGAGTGTGCAGATCAAAAAGAACAATAGACAACCATTGGTGCGTATAAGCGCAGAAAGGATGGATCATCATGGAATTCAAAGGTTCAAGAACGGAAGCAAATCTTGCCGCTGCATTTGCAGGCGAATCGCAGGCGAGAAATAAGTACACGTACTATGCATCCAGAGCGAAGAAGGACGGCTATGAACAGATTGCTGCACTGTTCCTCGAAACCGCAGAAAACGAGAAGGAACATGCAAAGATTTGGTTTAAACTGTTGCACGATGGCGCAGTTCCAGACACAATTGCCAACCTGAAGGACGCAGCCGCAGGCGAGCATTATGAGTGGACAGACATGTATGCAACGTTTGCAAAGGAAGCGCGTGAAGAAGGCTTTGAAGAAATTGCAATTCTGTTTGAAAAGGTCGGTGAGATCGAGAAAGAACATGAGGCGCGGTATCTCAAGCTGCTGGAAAATGTAGAGAACGGCATTGTATTCTCCCGAGAGGGTGACGCCATCTGGAAATGCCGCAATTGTGGACACATTGTCGTCGGCAAGCAGCCGCCGCAGGTCTGTCCGGTTTGCGCACATCCACAGGCGTACTTTGAAATCAAGGCTGAAAATTATTGATTGTATTGCCATTCTGGCGGCGGAAGCGAACGCTTCCGCCGCTTTTTTCGTCATGCGGTATAAAACGATATCGGCAAGGAAAACTAAGGCATTGACAGGCGACAGAAGTTGTGCTATGCTGACGTACAGAGGGACACCCCGTGGGGGTGTATGAACATGTGTTATGGAGGTGAGCCAATGGTTCAGCAAAAGAAGTTTCGCGTGACAGGTATGACATGCACGGCATGCTCTGCGCATGTGGAAAAGGCTGTGCGCGCGGTAGAGGGCGTTCGGCAGGCGGATGTCAGCCTGATGATGAACCGTATGACCGTTTCATTTGACGATACAGTCACGAGCGCCGGAGAAATCTGTGCGGCAGTTGCGCATGCAGGGTACGGCGCATCGGAAGAGGGTACATCAGGCACGGCAGAACAACAGGGCAATCCGTTGGAACAGCAGAAGCAGGAGATAAAAACACGGCTGATCGGATCGATTGTATTTCTCATTCCATTGATGTATCTTTCTATGGGACATATGATGGGATTGCCATTGCCCGGAATTTTTGTGGGATTGGAGAATGCGATTACGTATTCGCTCACACAGTTTCTGATATGTCTGCCGATTGTCTATCTGAATCGCGCATTTTTTATCAATGGATTTAAGACGTTGTGGCATCGCGCGCCCAATATGGATGCGTTGATTGCGGTCGGCGCATCAGCCGCGCTGATTTATGGTGTCTTTGCCATTTATCGCATGGGTGTTGGTTTGGGTACAGGAGATATGGAGCTGGTCAGACAGTATCATATGGATCTGTATTTTGAATCTGCCGGTACGATTTTAACGTTAATTACTGTCGGAAAATATTTAGAGGTGCGTGCACGAAGCAAGACTGGGTCGGCGATTGAATCATTGATGAAGCTCGCACCGCAGACGGCGCTTGTCGAACGGGATGGCAAACAGATAGAAATCAGTGTGGAAGAGCTGCATACGGGTGATATTGTGGTTCTGCGCCCAGGTGATCGTGTTCCCGTGGACGGGATCGTCGAGGAGGGCAGCTCAAGCGTGGATGAATCCGCAATCACGGGTGAATCCATTCCGGTAGAAAAGACAGTTGGCAGTCAGGTCGTGACAGCGACGGTCAACGGCAAGGGTTTTTTGAAAATCCGTGCTCAGCGCGTCGGTGAGGATACGACGCTGTCACAGATCATTCGTTTGGTCGAAGAAGCAGCGGCGTCCAAGGCGCCGATTGCCCGGCTGGCAGACCGCATTGCCGGCATATTTGTGCCGACGGTTATGATCATTGCACTGGCGTCGGCAGTCATTTGGCTGTTGTGCGGTGCGACAGCAGAGTTTGCATTGTCCATCGGTATTGCGGTATTGGTTGTAAGTTGTCCGTGTTCGCTTGGTTTGGCAACGCCGGTCGCCATCATGGTCGGCACGGGCAAGGGGGCGGAAAATGGCATTCTGTTCCGTTCGGCGCAGGCGCTGGAGGAACTGCACAGTATTGATACCGTCGTGCTGGATAAGACCGGTACGATTACCGAAGGTCGTCCCCGTGTGACCGATGTGCTGCTCACAGGGCTGGTAACAGAGGATATGCTGGTACGTGTTGCAGCGTCAGTCGAGGCATACAGTGAACATCCGCTGGCAGAAGCGGTGGTACGTTATGCGGAAGAAAAAAATATTGAGCCGGAGAAGGTAAACGAATTTGAACCGATTTTCGGGCGCGGTGTCAGGGCGACGTTGGGAACACACCACTATCTGGCGGGTAATGCGGCGCTGATGCAGGAAAATAATATTGATTTGTCCGGTGTGGCGCCGCAGGTGGATGCGCTGACGCGTGGCGGTAAAACCCCGCTGTATTTTGCACGGGAAGATGGTCTGCTCGGCGTGCTGGCAGCTATGGATTCTGTCAAGCCATCGAGTGCGGAGGCAATTCACATGTTGCGTGACCTCGGATTGGAGGTACACATGTTGACGGGAGATAATCGTGTGACCGCAACTGCCATCCAGCGGCAGCTTGATATTGACACCGTTGAGGCAGAGGTTCTGCCGCAGGACAAACAGGCACATATCGCTGCGCTGCAAAATACCGGAAAAAAGGTTGCTATGGTCGGTGACGGCGTCAACGATGCCCCTGCACTCGCATGTGCGGATGTCGGCATTGCTGTGGGCGCGGGTACGGACGTTGCGATTGACAGCGCAGGTGTCATTCTGATGCGCAGTGACCTGCGCGATGTTGCGGATGCCGTTCGCCTGTCGCGTGCCGTTTTGCGCAATATCAAACAAAATTTATTCTGGGCCTTCTTCTATAATTCAGTGGGTATTCCACTGGCAGCAGGTGTCTTTTATGCGGCGCTCCAGTGGCGGTTGACCCCGATGTTTGCGGCGGCAGCGATGAGCCTGTCCAGCGTGTGTGTTGTGACCAATGCACTTCGTCTGCGCGGTTTCCGTCCGCTGGCGCGCATGCAGCAGGAGCAGGTACAGCCAGAACGCAAAACAATGGGGACACAGGAAACAATAGAATCGACAGCAGAGAAAGGAAGTCAGACAATGAAAGCAACAATGAAGATCGACGGAATGATGTGTATGCATTGTGTCGGGCGTGTGAGCGATGCATTGAATGCGCTGGAGGGCATTTCGGCAAACGTTGTGCTGGAAGACAACGCGGCATATCTTGATATTTCCGGCGACATAGATGCAGCGCTTGCGGTGGCAAAGCAAGCGGTGACCGATGCGGGATATACGGTCACCAACGTTGCGTTGGCAGGTTCAGCGCAAACAGCAACGCTGAAGATCGACGGGATGATGTGTATGCATTGTGTTGGTCGTGTCAGTGATGCGTTGAACGCGCTTGACGGTGTTCGTGCAAACGTCGTGCTGGATGACAAGGCAGCCTATCTGGAGATTTCCGGCGACGCAGATGCAGCGCTTGCAGCGGCGAAGCAGGCAGTGATTGACGCGGGATATACGGTGACTGGAATGGAGCGCGGTTGATATGCGTGCAGATAAGGAAACGGTCAGTCGTTTGCTGCGTACAGCACGCGGACAAATTGATGGAATTTTGCGTATGATCGATGAGGATGCATATTGTATTGATATTTCCAATCAGGTTATGGCGGCACAGTCGGTGCTGAGACGCGTAAACCGCGAAATTATCAGCGCTCATCTTGAGGGCTGTGTGCTCGATGCCATGGAAAATGGCACGGGAGAACAAAAAATGAAGGAAATTATGAGCCTGATTGATAAGCTTTCCAAATAACAGGCAAAACGAACCGTGGGCTTGTGCAAATTGCAAAAATACATTGCGATAACAGGGGAAGTTTGATATAATAAAAACAATAATCATCTCCGGTCATATAGATAGTGCGCACACGGGAGCAAGGATGTGCAGCCTGCGGAGATATAGACGGAAAATCGAGGAGGCAAAATCATGAAACGCATCGGCATGCTGACCAGCGGCGGTGACTGCCAGGGACTGAACTCTACCCTGCGCGGCGTTGCAAAGGCGCTGTATGAGGAATATGGCAAGGAAGTTGAAATCTACGGTTTTCGCGATGGCTATCGCGGTCTGATCGAAGGCGATGTGCGCCTGATGTCTCCGCGGGATTTTTCCGGTATTCTCACCATCGGCGGCACGATTCTCGGAACCTCCCGCCAGCCATTTAAAAATATGCGCGATAAGGACGAGAACGGTGTGGATAAGGTCACCAAGATGATCAACACCTACAAAAAGATGGAACTCGACTGTCTGGTTATTCTGGGTGGCAATGGCACCACCAAGACAGCCAATCTCCTGCGCGAGGAAGGTCTGAATGTCATTTCTCTGCCGAAAACCATTGATAATGACTTGTGGGGCACAGAAGTCACCTTTGGTTATCAGACCGCAATGGATATTGCCACGGATGTGATTGATAAGATCCATTCCACAGCTATGTCACACAGCCGTGTGTTCCTGGTTGAAATTATGGGTCACGGCGCAGGCTGGCTGACGTTGACCGCAGGCATTGCAGGCGGTGCGGATATCATTTTGATTCCGGAAATTCCGTACAATTTGGAATCCATTGTTGCCAAACTGGAAGAGCGTCGCAAGAACAACCATCCGTTCACCATCGTTGCGGTCGCAGAAGGCGCGATCTCCCAGGAAGAAGCGCAGATGTCCAAGAAGGAATTCAAGGCATCACGTGCGCAGATGACGGATCCGTCTATCAGCTTCCGCCTGGCGCGTGAGTTGAGCGAGGCATGTGGACAGGAGATTCGCGTCGTCAATCCGGGTCATTTCCAGAGAGGCGGCGGACCGGACGCCTATGACCGAATTTTGACGACTCGTCTTGGCACGGGCGCTGCCCGTTTGATTAAACATAAGCAGTACGGCAACATGGTAGCGATCCGCAATGATCGGATTATCGCCGTTCCGCTCAGCGAAGTTGCAGGCAAGCTGAAGACTGTCCCGGTGGATAACGATCTGGTTCAGGCAGCACGGGATATCGGCATCAGCTTCGGTGACGAGAAGGTCAAGAAGGACAAAAAAGATAAGGACAAGAAGGATAAAAAAGATAAAGAAAAAGACAAAGAAAAAGATAAGGAAAAAGACAAGGAAAAGAAAGAAAAGAAGGACAATTGATTCCTTTTGATGGAAACAACAATGGAGGCTGTCCGGCAGGAGTTGCCGGGCAGCCTTTGCCGGTCAACGGAGTGTTCGTATGAATATCACGGTAATTTATGGCTCACAACGCCATGGCAGCACATGGCATATTGCGCAAAAATTTATCTCGCGGTTGTCATGTGGCGGGGAGGTGCGGGAATTTTACCTGCCGTCTGCACTGCCGGAGCTATGTACAGGCTGTGGCATCTGTTTTATGCAGGGTGCGCGGTATTGTCCACATCGGCAGTATGTTGAGCCGATTGTACGCGCACTTGATCAAGCGGATCTCATTGTTCTGGCGAGTGCCACCAGTGTGTTCCATGTCACAGGGGCAATGAAAAATATGCTGGATCATATGGCATATCGCTGGATGGTTCATCGTCCGTCTCCTACGATGTTTACCAAACAGGCAATTGCAATCACAACAGCGGCAGGCAGCGGTATGAAACCGACACTCAAGGATATGACAGATTCCCTGTCATATTGGGGCGTGGGCAGGATATGGACCTATGGAAAGGCTGTGCGCGCGATCCATTGGGACGGTGTTTCACCCCATATGAAACGCAACATTGACCGCGAAGTTGTGCGTCTGTCGCAAAAAATCGGCGCAGGCGGCAGCGCTGTTGTGCCATCCGCAGACATCCGTCGCAGATTCCATTTGCTGCGTATGGCATATCAAGTTCGCGGTCTTTCACCGTTGGATCATGAATATTGGGGCGTGCAAGGTTGGTTGGGAAAGACGCGTCCGTGGGATACGGTTGACCGGACGCCAGAGGATTTGAAATGAAAGCAGCGTTGATACAGCTTTGTGTTTGTGACAGTGAGACATCCGAACAGCGTTGGGAGCGCGTGGAACAGTTGCTCGCCGGTCTGGATGATGTGGATTGTATCATGCTGCCTGAACTATGGGGCGTTGGATTTTGTAATTTTGACCGTTATCTGCGCGAAGAGGAACCTTTGCAAGGGCTGACGGTTTCCCGGCTGATGGTATGGGCGCGGCGGCTGCACTGCTATCTTGTGACCGGCAGTTTTATTGAATGCACACCCGATGGAAGACGCTATAATACCACTGCTGTGCTCGATCCGGACGGGCAGTTGATTGGCAGTTATCGAAAAATCCATTTGTTTGGTTATGATTCGCAGGAACCTGCACTGCTCACACCTGGCGGGCATACAGCGGAGGTGTCTACATCCTATGGAATTATTGGGCTGTCCACCTGTTATGACCTGCGCTTTCCGGAGCAGTTCCGGCATATGGTGGACAACGGTGCGCAACTGTTTGCCGTGACAGCCGCATGGCCGCAACAGCGGCTGGATGACTGGCGGCTGTTCTGCCGTGTGCGGGCGCTGGAAAATCAGAGCTTTTTGCTGGCGTGCAATCATACCGGTGATTGCGGTGGAACCATCGGCGCAGGGCACAGCATGGCAGTTGCACCGGATGGAACGGTGCTCGCGGAAGCGGGCGCAGAAGAACAGATATTGATGGCAGAGCTTGATTTCCAAGACGTACAGCAGTTTCGCAGACAGTTTCCAGCGCTGCATGACCGCGTACCGGTCAAATGAACAGCCGTCTGAGTATAGGCGGCTGTTCGTTTGTCAGAATGATTGCAGGATGCACGAGGATGCGGTATCATAAGAATAAAATACTGCAATATCGTGATTCTATTCAAAGGAGAACGCAATGAAAGAAATCAACAGGATGTTTTGCAAAGGCGGCGGCTGTACAGCGAAGTTGGGACCTGCCGTACTCGAACGCGTATTGTCCCAATTGCCCCGACCGGCGGATGAACAACTATTGGTCGGGTGTGAGTCGTCAGATGATGCCGCAGTGTATCGGTTGACCGATGATATTGCCGTTGTGCAGACATTGGATTTTTTTCCGCCGATGCTGGAAGATCCCTATCTGTTCGGGCAGATTGCAGCAGCCAATGCGCTCAGTGATATTTGGGCAATGGGCGGTACCGCAAAAACTGCGCTCAACATTGTGTGTTTCCCGCAGAACATGAATCTGAATATTTTAGGTGCGATCATGGCAGGCGGCAGTGAGAAAGTATGCGAGGCGGGAGCAAGTCTGGTCGGTGGACATTCCATTGCGGATAGCGACGTCAAATATGGGCTGTCAGTCATGGGTACCGTACATCCGGATAAAATCCGCATGAATCATACATGCCGCATCGGTGACTGCCTGATTTTGACCAAACCGTTGGGCGTCGGTTTGATTATGACGGCAAACCGCGTCGGACAGGCAAAACAGGCGTGGTTTGATGCGGCAGTACAGTGTATGACAACGCTCAACCGTTGGGCATGTGAGGCGTCGATGCCTTATGAAGTACATGCCTGTACGGATGTCACAGGGTTCGGCTTACTGGGACATCTTCATGAGATGATACAACCCACCTATTCGGTGGTGGTGCGCGCTGATGGCATTCCGATATTGGATGGTGCGCGGCAATGTGCAGAGGAATTTTTGCTGACTGCTGCAGCGCAGCGCACGCGCAATTTTCTCAAGGGAAAGGTACGGTTTGCGGTTGACGATTTTGCCCTGGAGGAAGTATTGTTTGACCCGCAGACCTCTGGCGGACTGCTCATGAGTGTGCCGGAGAAACAGGCGCAGGCATTGCTGGCAGATATCCGTGCGCTGGGCTTACCCTGTGGTATGATTGGAACGGTTGTGCCACGTCTGGATTGTGATATCATTGTCGTTTCATGTTGACAGCTTGTAAAAATAGATATAGTTGAAATAGAAAAGGAGAGTACTGGGATGATAACGGTAGATGCAAAGGGTATGGCGTGCCCGCTTCCGGTTGTAGAGGCAAAAAAAGCGATGGCGCAGGCGACAAAAGGGGAGACGATCCGTGTTCTGGTAGACAATGAAATTGCTGTGCAAAATCTGACAAAAATGGCACAGCAGAAGAATTGTGCCGTATCTGACAGCGCAACAGATGACGGGAACTATTCTGTTGAAATCACACTGGGCGAACAGACTACAGTCCGGGCAGAGGAACCGGCAACCTGCCTGCCTGTGCCGTCCGGAAAAACGGTGGTTGTGTTGTCTTCCGACACGATGGGCGGTGGAAGCGACGAGTTGGGCGCTGCGCTCATGAAGGGTTTTGTCTTTGCATTGACGCAGATGGATACCGTACCGGATACGGTTTTGATGTACAATGGCGGCGCAAAACTGTCCAGTGAAATACCGGAGACCATTGCAGACCTGAAAAAACTGGAAGAAGCAGGCTGTGAGGTGTTGACCTGCGGCACATGCCTGAATTTTTATGGTCTGACCGATCAACTGGCAGTTGGCAGCGTGACCAATATGTATGTCATCTGTGAGACCATGAGCCAGGCAGGAAAGGTGATTCGTCCGTGAGCCGATTGGTTGTTGTGCGCGGCGCGGGCGATCTGGCCAGCGGTGTGTTGGCACATTTACATCGCTGTGGATTTGCTGTACTTGCATTGGAGTGCCATCAACCTGCCGCAATCCGACGGCTTGCGGCATTTTGTGAGGCGGTTTATGACGGCACGCAGATCGTTGAGGGCATTACCTGTCGCCGTATCGATACCCCGGCGCAGGCGTGGGAAGTGATTGCACGCGGTGAAATCCCATTGCTTGTGGACGAACAGGCGGAATGCCTTACAGAACTTCAACCAACAGCAGTGGTGGATGCTATCATAGCCAAGCGGAATTGTGGCACACATGCAGATATGGCATCGATTGTCGTAGCGCTCGGTCCAGGGTTTACCGCGCCGGATGATTGCCATGCAGTCATTGAGACCATTCGTGGGCATCATTTGGGACGTCCGATTTACAATGGACAGGCTTTGCCGAATACCGGTGTTCCCGGTCTCATCAAAGGATTTGGTGCACAGCGCGTCATGCATTCACCTGCGGCGGGTATTTTGCGCAGTGTACACAGCATCGGTGACCAGGTGGAGAAAGGTGATGTACTTGCTTATGTGGGTGAAACACCGGTATATGCGAGTTTAACCGGTGTACTGCGCGGTATTTTGCGCGATGGATTTGATGTGCCGAAGGGAATGAAGCTCGCAGATATCGATCCGCGTGGAGAGCAGAAAAACAATTGCGTCACCATCTCTGACAAAGCGCGATGTATTGCGGGCGGCGTGATGGAGGCGTTGCTGGTGCTCGGCAGACAAAAGGGGGTGCAGTTCTTTTGAAACTGATTGAAACAGAAAAAGCCATTGGTATGGTGCTCTGCCATGACTTGACGGAAATCATTCCAGGTGTGCGGAAGGGTCCAGCCTTTAAAAAAGGGCATATCGTCACCGAGGAGGACATTCCACATTTGCTCGACATGGGCAAACGTCATCTGTATGTCTGGGATATGAGCGAAGGATATGTACATGAAAATGATGCGGCAGAACGCATGGCTCGTGCGATATGCGGAGCAAATATTCGCAGCGGTGCGCCTGGTGAAGGGAAAATCAATCTGACGGCTGCATGTGACGGCATTTTGAAGATCAACCGTGCCGCGGTGTATGACTTGTGCCGTGACCCGGAGATTTGTCTGGCGACGATCCGACCGGATCGTCTGATTCGCAAGGGCAAACAGGTTGCAGGCACGCGTGTCATCCCGCTTGCAGTCAAAGAAGAAACCGTACAACAGTTTGAAATGATCTGCGCCGCACATGCACCGGTGATTGACATTGTACCGCTCAAGCCGACCAAAATCGGCATTGTAACCACTGGTTCAGAAATCAAGTCAGGGCGCATCAAGGACAGTTTTGGCGACGTGTTGCGGGCAAAGGCGGCAGAATGCGGTGCACAGGTCATTGGGCAGGTGTTTTCCGGAGACGATGAGGATGTCATTGCACAGGCAATCACGGATTTCATTGCGCAGGGTGCAACATTGATTGAGGTGACAGGGGGCATGTCGGTTGATCCGGACGACCGCACACCTGCGGCGATTCGCCGGGTAGCGAAGCCGGTCAGTTATGGTGCGCCGGTATTGCCGGGCGCGATGTTCATGCTCGCCTATGCCGGCGATGTGCCGGTTGTTGGATTGCCCGGATGTGTCATGTTCGCACGGCGCACGATTTTTGATCTGATTGTCCCGCGTTTGATGGCAGGAGAGCGCATAACACGCGAGGATATTGTGGCACAGGCGGTGGGTGGTCTGTGTGAAGGCTGTGAGGTCTGTACGTATCCGGCGTGCGGATTTGGCGGCTGAACAGATTGCAATTGGAGGAAAATGGCTTGGCATATATCACGTCGGTCTGCCGCAGTGAACAGCGCGGCACAGTAAAAAAAGATATCCAATGTGGCATACTGGTAGAAAATTTTGGTCTGGAAGGTGATGCGCACGGCGGGAACTGGCACAGGCAGGTCAGCTTGCTCAGCCAGGATCGCATCGATGCATTCAATGCGCGCGGTGCAGGCGTCATTCCGGGCGCATTTGGAGAAAATCTCACGGTATCCGGGCTGGATCTTCGGACATTGCCCGTCGGCTGCTGCCTTCGCGTCGGAGATACAGCGCTGTTGGAAGTCACACAGATTGGAAAGACATGCCATTCTTCATGTGAAATTGCACAGCGTATGGGCGAGTGTATCATGCCGAAAGAAGGTGTGTTTGCACGTGTACTGCACGGCGGTCGGGTATCAGTCGGCGATGCAGTACATGTCATCTGGCGTGTGGCTGTACTGACGGTCAGTGACAAGGGTGCAGCCGGATTGCGCGAAGATGAAAGCGGTCCGGCGGTTTGTGCACTGGCGGAACAACATGGATATCATGTCGTACACACACAGATTGTCCCGGACGAATGGGATGCGATTACGCAGACCCTTCAACTGCTATGTGATGAAGACCGCGCAGACTTGATTCTCACCACAGGCGGCACAGGATTTGCGCCGCGTGATATCACACCGGAGGCGACGGAAGCGATACTTGAACGCCGCACGCCAGGCATTGCGGAGGCGATGCGGGCGAGTTCCCTGGCGATTACACCGCGTGCGATGCTCAGCCGGGGCACAGCTGGCATCCGTGCGCGTGCATTGATTGTGAACTTGCCCGGCAGCCCAAAAGGTGCAGTGGAAAATCTTGGTTTTGTCATTGATACACTCAACCACGGCATTGCGCTGCTCAAATCAGCGGAAGGGGAGTGTGCGCGGTGATTTATCTGGACAGTGCGGCAACCAGCCTGCACAAACCGCCGCAGGTGGCGCAGGCAGCGGCCGATGCCATCGTGCAATTGGGCAATGCCGGGCGCGGGGCGCATGAAGCCACATTGTCTGCGGGACGTGTGGTGTATGAAGTACGGGAAAAGCTGTCCGAACTGTTCGGTGTGGGCGATCCCATGCGCGTATGCATGATGTTCAATGCAACGGATGCGCTCAACACGGCCATTGCGGGATTGATCCGCCCGGGTGACCATGTGGTGACGACAGAAGCGGAGCACAATTCTGTTTTGCGTCCCTTGTATCGTGCGCAACGGCAGGGTGCGCAGCTCACGATTGTCCCGATGGATAAAAGGACGGGGCGGGTCAGGGAAGCGGATATTCTCGCCGCCATTCGACCGGATACACGCGCCGTCGTATGTGCCCATGCGTCCAATGTGACGGGCAATGTCATAGATATTGAAACCATTGGCACCTATTGCCGCGCCCATGGCGTGTTGTTTGTTGTAGATGCCGCGCAAAGCGCGGGGACATTTGCGATTGACATGCAGCGCATGGGTATTTCCGCGCTGTGTGTACCGGGACATAAAGGGCTGTTCGGTCCACAGGGTACCGGTGCGCTGTGTGTGGCGCACGGCGTGCATATTGCGCCGCTGCGCGTCGGCGGGAGCGGCGTACATAGCTTTTCCCACGAACATCCGACCGACTATCCGACAGCGCTCGAAGCGGGTACGCTCAATACACCGGGCATTGCCGCATTATCCGCCGGATTGGATTTTATTTTGAAAACCGGTATCACTGCCATCCATGCGCGCGAAATCGCGTTGGCACGTATCCTTTATGATGGTGTGCATGAATTGGATGGGGTGAGGGTTTACGGCGATTGGACAACCGATCGCCGTGCAGCCATTGTGACATGGAGTCTTACCGGTTGGGATTCCGGTGAAGTGAGTGATATATTGATGCAGGAGTATGGCATCTGTACACGTGCGGGGGCTCATTGCGCACCATTGGTACATCGTGCGTTCGGCACCGGGAAGGGCGGTCTGGTGCGATTTAGCCTGAGTTATTTCAATACAGAAGAAGAAGTACATGCCGCACTCGATGCGGTGACGGAATTGGCACAGGAGGATACCACATGCGGCAGAAAAAGCCACGATTGATCGTCACGTTTGAGACCACAACCATGGCATTGAAAATGGAAAAAAAGTGCCGTGCAGTGGGGGCACCGGGACGATTGATTCCAGTACCGCGTGAAATTACAGCAGGTTGTGGGCTGTCCTGGCTGGCCGCACCGGAGGAGCGGGACAGATTGATTTCTGTGATGCGGGATGGCGAAGTGATCCCACAGGAAATTCACATATTGTAAGGAGGATACCCATGCGGGAGCTTGCACACAAATTGACGCACTGTGGCAGATTGTATGTGCGTACAGCGCTTGCCGGTGCGCATATGGGGGAGACGATAGCGGCAGAACATGAAGCGGAGTTTCCGGATTGGGCGCGCGTACCTCAACCCGATCATTTCCCTGCGATCGTTTCGGATGTATTTTGTGAATGCATATCCGACCGGAAAGAGTTGGTGATCTGTGGCGGCGGGCATATTTCCAAACCCGTCTGTTCGCTTGGCTCTATGCTCGGCTATGCGGTGACAGTCGTGGATGATCGACCCGAATTTGCAACCACAGAACGGTTTCCCGAAGCGGCGCGCGTGTTGTGTCAGCCGTTTGAACAGGCGCTTGCCCATCCTCCGGAGAATGCGAGTTATGTCATCGTCACACGGGGACATAAGGATGACGCCGCCTGTCTTGCGCGTATTTTACAGGTCCCATTTTCTTATTGCGGCATGATCGGCAGCAGGACCAAAGTTGCGGCTGTGATGCAGCATATGCGGGAGCTGGGATATACACAGCAGCAATTGGATGCAGTACACAGTCCGATCGGGTTGAAAATCGGCGCACACACCCCGGAAGAGATTGCAGTCAGCATTGCAGCCGAGCTCATTGCCGTCCATTCTGTGCGCGAAGTCAGTGTACTTTCCAGCGATATTCTGGACAAACTGCTGCACGCGCGGGGGCGCATGGTCATGGCGACAATCGTTTGCCGCCAGGGTTCCGCACCGCGCGGTGCAGGTGCCCGTATGTTGATCGGAGAAGATGGCGCTTGTTCCGGAACCATTGGCGGCGGTCCGGTGGAACATGCCGTACAGGCGCATGCCCGCGCATTGATCGGCGGAAAACCGGAATTGCAACAGTATGAACTGGGTGGCGGCGAAGCGTCGCATCTCGGTATGGTGTGCGGCGGGCGCGTGACAGTGCTGTTTACGCCCATAGAACGGCTGTAACCCTGAGATTCACCTGTTTTTTCCAATTCTACTTCTGGTCGAGTGCAATTGATTGCACCCTGTGGTATAGTAAAGAAAAAAGGAGGCGAACAGGATGGATGCGGGTTATACAGGAAAGAAAATTGCTGATTTGCGCAGGCAGATGGGCTGGACACAAAAGCAGCTTGCTGAACAATTGCACGTGACAGATAAAGCGGTGAGCAAATGGGAACGCGG
>CALWUF010000016.1 GCA_944384655.1 uncultured Butyricicoccus sp.
CATGCTGATACATTTTGACGTTGGACGCCTGATTTCCATGAAGGCACTGGAGCAGTCCATGAAGGACAACCAACGGCTTTTTTTGACGGCACAGCGCGATATCCGTACAGATTCGCCGGAAGAAGACGATCTGTATACAGTCGGTACGGTTTGTACGATCAAGCAGATTTTGAAACTGCCGGGTGACAACATCCGTGTGCTCGTGGAGGGCACGCATCGCGCGGCGGTAGAGGAATTTTCCATGCAGGAAAACTGCCTGTTTGCAAAGGTATTTCGGTTGGAAACCGATCCGGGACGCACGGCCCAGCGCCGTAAGCAGGCCTTGATCCGTACGTTGCAGGAACGCTTCGAGGATTATGCAGCATTGTCGTCACATTTGTCGCGCGATGTCGTGTTGACGGTATTGGACGGGGGCGAACCGGGTTATCTCGCCGATTATGTCGCACAAAATACACCGCTTGAATTTGAGGTCAAGCAGGAACTGCTCGAAGAGCTGCGCGATGTGCGCAGACTGGAACAGGTCATTCGTATCATCGGCAATGAAATTGAGATCCTGCGCATTGAGTCCGATCTTCAGGAAAAGCTCAAAGAGCAGGTGGACAAAAATCAGAGAGAATATTATCTGCGCGAGCAGATGAAGGTCATTCAGAATGAGCTGGGGGAGCAGGATTTCAGCGACGAGGTGGACGAATACCGCGAAAAGATCCGCGCACTGAAACTGCCTCAGGAGTTAGAAGAAAAACTGCTCAAAGAAGCGGGACGGCTGGAGAAAATGCAGCCGCTGTCGGCAGAGAGCGGCGTCATCCGCACATATCTCGATACTTGTCTGGAATTGCCGTGGAACACTACCACGAAGGAAAATATCAATCTTGCCGAGGCGCGTAAGATCCTCGACCGGGATCATTACGGTTTGGAGAAGGTAAAAGACCGTATCCTGGAATTCCTCGCAGTGAAATCGCTTGCACCGCAGCTCAAGGGTCAGGTTTTGTGTCTGGTTGGTCCACCGGGTGTTGGTAAGACTTCGATTGTGCGTTCGATTGCGGAGGCAATGGGACGTAAATATGCGCGCATGTCGCTCGGCGGTGTGCGCGATGAAGCGGATATCCGCGGTCATCGAAAGACATATATCGGCGCGATGCCGGGTCGTATTATGACCGCATTGACACAGGCGGGCAGCAAAAACTGCCTGTTGTTGATGGATGAAATCGATAAAATGGGTGCAGATTCGCGCGGAGATCCAGCGGCGGCGCTGTTGGAGGTCCTTGACATCGAACAGAACAATGCATTCCGTGATCATTTTATTGAATTGCCGTTTGATCTGACGGATGTCCTGTTTATCACAACTGCGAATACACTGGATACCATTCCGCGTCCACTGCTTGACCGCATGGAGATCATCGAAATTTCCAGCTATACGGAACAGGAAAAGGCGGAAATCGCTATGCGCCATCTGCTGCCTAAGCAGTTGGAAAAGCATGGATTGAAAAAATCCAATCTCAGCCTGTCGCGTGAGACGATGCTATACCTGATCGATGCCTATACGAGGGAAGCCGGTGTGCGCCGGCTGGAGCAGATGATTGCAAAAGTATGCCGCAAGGCGGCAAAGATCATTGCGGACGATCACCAGGCAAAAGGGACGGATGCAACGCGCAGGCGCGTTGCGGTAACTCGTTCCAATATGGAGAAATTCCTCGGTACGCCGCGTTATAAGCAGGATAACGTCAACAAGAAAGATGAAGTCGGCGTCGTCAATGGACTTGCATGGACGTCGGTTGGCGGTGAAATGCTTCAGGTTGAAGTCAATGTCATTCCAGGCACCGGAAAATTGGAAATCACCGGAAACCTCGGCAAGGTCATGGAAGAATCGGCAAAGGCGGCGGTCACTTATGTCCGCTCCTCGGCAAAGGATCTGGGTGTTGACCCGATGTTCTATAAGGACAGTGACATCCACATTCATTTCCCGGAGGCTGCCATTCCAAAGGATGGTCCATCTGCGGGTGTGACAATGACCACTGCAATTGCTTCTGTTGTTACGGGAATTCCTGTGCGCTATGATGTGGCGATGACCGGTGAAGTGACGCTGCGAGGACGTGTTATGCCAATCGGCGGCTTGAAGGAAAAAACGATGGCTGCCTATCGTGCCGGTATTAAGACTGTCATTGTTCCGGCAGAAAATGAACCGGATTTACAGGATATTGATCCGATTGTCCGCAAAAATATAGAATTTGTTACGGCAGAAACGATGAAGACCGTACTTGATACGGCGTTGCGCCGTCCCGCACAGCAGGAAACGGCGCTCTCGGCAGGACCGCATCCGACTTTGCCGGTCGTACCATCTGCTACACCTACGCGGATCACCAGACAAGGAGAAGTATGCTGAATTTACATAAAGCGGAATTTGTCCGCTCTGCAGTGAAAACAGCGGATTTTCCACAGGATTCGCTGCCGCAGATTGTATTTGCGGGAAAATCCAACGTAGGCAAATCATCTACGATCAACCGTCTGCTGAATCGGAAAAATTTTGCCCGTGTGGGCAATGCGCCGGGCAAAACCATTCACATCAATTTTTTCCGTATTGATGAAACCGTATATTTTGTCGATTTACCGGGCTATGGCTATGCAAAGGTATCCAAAAAGGAGCGTGATCGTTGGGGGCGCCTGATGGATCAATATTTTGCAAGTGAGGATACCATGACCTTGGGATTTCAGATTGTTGATATCCGGCATAAGCCTACAGCGGATGATGTGACAATGGCAAATTGGTTTTTACAGACTGGCATGCCGTTTGCTATTATCGCAAATAAGCACGATAAAATTAAAAAGAGTCAGCTCGAAGACAATTTGCAGACGATCCGAGAGACATTGCATTTGCCAGAGGATGTTCCGGTTATTCCATTTTCTGCGGAAAAGGGTACAGGACGCGATGAAGTTCTGGCACTGATTTTCGACCATATCAGTAACCAATAATATGGATCCTGAGGTAGTATCCAAAGAATTGGAATTTTTAATGATTATATTGCCTGGCAAGACAGATATAGAAAAGGATGAGGTAAGAACATGAACGAAAAGAAACCATTTGTTACGAAGGAACAGGCCGAAGAAATTGCAAAGCAGTATCCTACGCCGATTCATCTGTATGATGAAAAGGGAATCCGGGAGAACGCACGCAGATTGTATCAGGCGTTTTCGTGGAATAAAGGATTTAAGGAATACTTTGCAGTCAAAGCTACGCCGACCCCGCGAATTCTTCAGATTTTGAAGGAAGAAGGTTGCGGTACAGATTGTTCCTCGTATACCGAGCTGCTGATGAGCGAGGCATGCGGTTTCTCCGGTGAGGAAATCATGTTCTCCTCCAATGACACACCCGCTGAGGATTTTATTCTGGCGGACAAGCTGGGTGCAACGATTAACCTGGATGATATTACTCATATTCCATTCCTTGAACAGGCGATTGGACATATCCCGGAGCGCATCTGCTGCCGGTACAATCCGGGCGGTGTATTTCAGCTTGGCGGTTCAGAAGAGGGATTTCAGGTGATGGACAATCCGGGTGACGCCAAGTACGGCATGACGCGCGCACAAATGACAGAAGCGTACAAGACGCTGAAGGAAAAGGGCGCAAAGGAATTCGGTATCCATGCATTTTTGGCATCCAACACCATTTCCAATGAGTATTATCCCGCACTTGCACGTATCCTGTTTCAGATGGCGGTTGAATTGAAGGAAGAAACCGGTGTACACATCACCTTCATCAATCTGTCCGGTGGCATTGGCATTCCGTATCGTCCGGAACAGCCGGTCAATGATATCGCTGTCATCGGGGAGGGTGTCCGCAAGGCCTATGAAGAAATCCTTGTCCCTGCGGGTATGGATGACGTCGCACTGTATACTGAATTGGGACGCTATATGCTTGGTCCGTATGGTTGCCTGCTGACCCGTGCAATTCATGAGAAAAATACCTATAAGAATTATATTGGCGTAGATGCCTGTGCGGCAAATCTGATGCGTCCGGCTATCTATGGCGCATATCATCACATCACTGTACTCGGCAAGGAAGATGCACCGTGTGACCACAAGTACGACGTGACTGGTTCCCTGTGCGAAAACTGCGATAAATTCGCCGTTGACCGCATGCTGCCCAAGATCGACCGGGGAGATCTGCTGGTCATTCATGATGCAGGTGCACATGGCTTCTCCATGGGTTATAATTATAATGGCAAATTACGTTCTGCAGAGGTACTGCTCAAAGAAGATGGATCAACTGAACTGATCCGTCGTGCAGAAACTCCGGAAGATTATTTTGCAACGCTGGATATCACGGGTTTATTCCACAAATAAAATACAATACATGACAAAAAGCGCTGGTTTTTGAATCAGCGCTTTTTATCGGATAAAATGTGGCGCAACCGTCTATGCTGTACAGCAGGAGAGGAGGCGCACCGATCATGATTCGATATCGTATGATCCTGCTGGCTACTGCCGCAGTGTTGACCATTATGTTGCTGTTGGCTATCTGGTAATCGACATATCGTTTTCTTTTGCGGCAATCTATGGTTTATCTTTTCTTTCAACAGCATTTGTGCTACAATGAATAGTAAATATAAGGAAGGGGAAGCGCATTCATGAGACATATCAATGACCTCAGCGATCTGACAATGGAGGAATTCCGCGAATTATATCAATTGACCAGCAACATTATCGATCGTCCGGAGGGATATACAGAGGCCTGCCGCGGTAAGGTTTTGGGAAGTCTGTTTTATGAACCCAGCACCCGTACCAATCTTTCATTTTCTACAGCAATGATGCGTTTGGGTGGCAGCGTGGTCGGATTTTCCAATCCCAATTCCTCTTCTACAGCGAAGGGTGAGACGCTGAAAGATACCATTACCATGGTTTCAAATTATGCGGATATCATCGTTATGCGCAATCCCAATGAGGGCGCTGCCAAGGCGGCATCACTATTTTCAGAGGTCCCGGTTATCAATGCAGGTGATGGTGGACACCTGCACCCAACGCAGACACTGACTGATATGACCACAATCCTGCGTTTGCGCGGCTCCGCGGACAATATGAAGATCGGCATTTGCGGCGATCTGAAATATGGACGCACGGTGCATTCCCTGATTCATTTTCTTGCCAATTATGAAAACGTACAATTTTATCTGATTGCGCCGCGTGAGTTAGCAATTCCGGAATATCTGCGTCAATTCATGAATGAGCATAAGATGAAATTTTACGAGGTTTCCGGTCTCGAACCGGTTATCCCGATGCTGGATGTATTGTATATGACGCGCATCCAGCGCGAACGCTTTGCAGATATCGATGTATATGAGAGCCTGCGCGGTATTTATTGCCTGACTGCGGCTAAACTGCGCGATGCAAGGAAAGATTTGCTCATCATGCATCCGTTGCCCCGTGTCGATGAGATTGCACAGGACGTCGATGACGATCCACGTGCGGTTTATTTTGATCAGGCACGTTTTGGCATGTATGCACGCATGGCGTTGCTGCTGACACTGAGTAAACAGCCGCGTATCCGCATGCCCAAAAACATTCCGGGCAGACCGAACTTACGGTGTACCAACCCGAAATGCATCACGCGGAAAGAAACCTATTTGCCGATGGAAACGCATCGTACACGCGAGGGCGAGCGCTGCATTTACTGTGACCAGTTGGTTGAGTACAGAAGGATGCGTAAGTTCAATATGGAGTATGACTATTGAAAGCAATCAAAAAAAGTACCGCAGAAAAATTTCTGCGGTACTTTTTTGTATGCGATCAGAGAAAAAAGATTGAATCATCTATGCATTCCAAGTAAAATGTTACTATATAGAAAGAGGTGAAAACAGATGAAAGGGAGAAAAAAACGGCGTATCTTTGATATTATCCAGATTGGCAACATAGGAGATATTCCCAGCCAAATTTTTGATATCACTCTGATTATCATGATTGTGATCAACTTAGCTGCCACAATATTTGAGACATTTGACAGCGCACAACCATTTTTTCCTGTGCTGAATGCCGTGGAAACATTCACTGTGATTTGTTTTACCATAGAGTACATTCTCCGGGTATGGACAGCGGAGTATCTGTATCCCAATCTGACGAGATACCATGCAACGATAAGTTATATTACGTCGGGTTCTGGTATCATCGATTTATTGTCATTTGTTCCTTTTTATCTGCCGTTTTTCTTTCCGGAAGGGGCTGTGGCATTCCGCACCTTGCGCATCATCCGTATTTTTCGGCTGTTCCGTATCAATGCATATTATGATGCGCTCAACGTCATTGCGGATGTCCTGCGAAAAAAGCGGGACCAATTGCTTTCATCCATTTTTATTATTCTGGTGTTGATGGTTGCTTCTTCACTGTGCATGTACAGTCTGGAACATGAGGCACAGCCGGATGTATTTCAAAATGCATTTTCAGGCTTTTGGTGGGCAGTTTCTACGCTTTTGACGGTAGGATATGGGGATATTTATCCCGTGACAATTCTGGGGCGGATTTTTGGCATTTTCATCACATTTTTGGGCGTTGGCATGGTTGCCATCCCAACTGGTATCTTGTCCGCCGGATTTGTAGAACAGTATACACGGTTGAAGGACTTTAATGATTATTCCCGGGAAGCGGATATCCGGTTTATTCAGTTGTTGGTCGAAGAGAAGCATCCCTGGTTGGGACAACAGGTCATGAACCTTCCCCTGCCGCCTGGATTGATTCTTGCGGTTATCCAACGGGATGGGGAGACAATTGTCCCACGCGGCGATACCGTCATTCAGACTGGGGATCAGATTGTATTAGGAGCGGAGAGCATACGGGGAAACTTGAATATTGAACTGAAAGAACTGATATTACGCGGTCGACATCCATGGATTGATCAGATGATTCGGGATCTGGATATTTCCCGGCAGACGCTGATTGTCATGGTGCGACGGGAAGGGAAAGTTTTGATTCCGAACGGTTCGCTGATCCTCCGGGAAAATGATATTATTTTGGTTTATACGAAACATAGAAATAAACGGATCAAAAACGAATAAGCTGGAAAATACAACACCCGCCTGGATCATATTCCAGGCGGGTGTTGGCGTATGAGACGAACGGTTTACTTATTCTTGTTCTGAATGTACTCATCCATTGCAGCGGCAGCCTTTTTGCCTGCGCCCATGGCGAGGATGACTGTGGCAGCGCCGGTGACGGTATCACCGCCTGCGAATACGCCTTCTTTGGAAGTGGCACCCACTTCATCGGCAATGATGCAGCCCTTGCGGTTGGTATCCAGACCCGGTGTTGTCGTGCGGATCAACGGGTTCGGAGAAGTGCCAATGGCAACGATGACAGCATCGACATCGAGGACAAACTCGCTGCCTTCAATTGGAACGGGACGGCGGCGACCGGACGCATCCGGCTCACCCAACTCCATGTTTTGGCAGCGGACGCCCTTGACATGGAAATCGTCGTCACCGAGGACTTCCAACGGTGCTGCCAACAGCTTGAAGATAATTCCCTCTTCTTTGGCATGATGGACTTCTTCCGCACGTGCCGGAAGCTCGGCTTCACTGCGGCGGTATACGATGTAAACATCTTCCGCACCCATGCGCTTTGCACAGCGGGCAGCATCCATTGCGACGTTGCCGCCGCCAAAGACTGCGACTCTCTTCGCATGATAAATCGGAGTGGGGGAATCTTCCTGATATGCCTTCATCAGGTTGACGCGGGTCAGATACTCGTTGGCAGAGTAAACACCATTAAAGCCCTCGCCGGGTACATCCATGAAGTTTGGCAGCCCTGCGCCGGAACCGACAAAGATGGCTTCATAGCCGTCAGCGAACAGGTCGTCGATGGTTTCAGTGCGACCGACGACAAAGTTCAGTACGAACTTGACGCCCTTTGCCTTCAATGTATCGATTTCCTTCTGTACAATTGCCTTTGGCAGACGGAATTCTGGAATACCATACATCAGGACGCCGCCAGCGGTGTGCAGAACCTCGAAAACAGTGACGTCATAGCCTTTTGCAACGAGGTCTCCTGCGCAGGTCAGACCTGCAGGACCTGCACCGACAACAGCAACCTTATGACCGTTGGGAGTTGGAACTTCAACGGTCTCGTCGGTGGGATGAGCCATGGCATAGTCGGCGGCGAAACGTTCCAAACGACCGATTGCAACCGGTTCCCCCTTGATGCCGCGCACGCACTTGCTCTCGCACTGGCTTTCCTGTGGGCAGACACGGCCACAGACAGCAGGCAGGGAACTGGTTTCCTTGATCTTTGCATTGGCTTCGAGGAACTTGCCCTGTGCGATCAGGGAGATGAATTCCGGAATTTGTACGTTGACCGGGCAACCGGATACGCACGGACGGTGCTTACAGTTCAGGCAGCGTTGTGCCTCATCCACTGCGGTCGCTTCATCATAGCCGAGGGAAACTTCCAGAAAATTTTTATTTCTCACATTGGGATCCTGTTCGGGGATCGGATTTTTCACGGGAGACATATTTGGCATTTTATTTTACCTCCATCTTGAGCAAATTGCAGTGAGCTTTATGCGCTTCAATCGCAGCCTGCTCCTGCGGCTTGTAGATGCGGGAACGGCGCATTGCTTCATCAAAGTCAACCAGATGACCATCGAAGTCCGGACCATCGACACAGGCGAATTTCGTTTCACCGCCGACTGTCAGGCGGCAGCCGCCGCACATGCCAGTGCCGTCGACCATGATTGAATTCATGGAAACAATGGTCTTGATGTCATATGGCTTGGTGGTCAGACATACGAACTTCATCATAATCATCGGACCAATGGCAATGACTGCGTCATATTTCTTGCCGCTTTCGATCTGCTGCTTTAGAATATCGGTGACCAGCGCCTTGTTGCCATTGGAGCCGTCATCGGTACAGATGTAAAGGTTGGTGGAGGCCGCGCGCATCTCATCCTCAAGAATGATGATGTCCTTGGTGCGGAAACCTGCGATCAGGTCTACTTCAGCGCCCATTTCATGCAGTTTTTTTGCCTGTGGGTATGCAATTGCACAGCCCAGACCGCCGCCGACAACAGCGACATGTTTCAGACCTTCCAGTTCAGAAGCGCGACCGAGCGGTCCCACAAAGTCATGCAGGCAGTCGCCTTCTTCCAGCAGACCCAATTGCATGGTAGTGGCGCCGATTTCCTGGAAAATAATCGTAATAGAACCCTTTTCACGGTCATATTCTGCGATGGTCAGCGGAATGCGCTCACCTTCCTCATCGACACGAAGAATGATAAACTGACCCGGCTCTGCCTTTTTGGCAACATATGGAGCGTCGATTTCCATCAGGACGACGTTTTCACTGAGTCGGCGTTTCTTCAGAATTTGATACATAGAATATCCTCCTCATTATCAAGTAAAACAAATCCAATCGAATTGCTATAAAACAACTATACTTTCCTATGATACCGTATTTGCCCCCGATTCACAATAGATTTTGAGCAATTTCTTGCGAAATTTATAGAAATGCGCCGCACATGCCGCGACACAGGATGTATGCAGAGGGATTTTACAGATACCGATGTTGTATTTTGGTTCTACTGTGCGCGGATAAGCCATACGCTGAAACAAACAGATTGGACAGGGGGGATGCTGTATATGCTGGAAAAGCGGCTGGAACAGGCAGCCGGCTGCCTGCCACCGCAGATACGCACCGTATTGGAACAGTTGTCAGCCACGGAACAAGCGCGGTGTGAAGAGATTCGCCTGCGCGCCGGACAGTTACCTGCCGCGACCATCGGCGGAAGGGAGCGGTTGCTGGGCAGCCGGAATCTGGCACAGAGTGAGTTGGAGGAAACGTTGCGCCGCGCCACGGCGTATTCTGTGCATACATTTGCGGACAGCCTGCGGCAGGGCTTTGTTACTGTACAGGGTGGACACCGCATCGGTGTATGCGGACAGACGGCAGTGCAGGACGGAAAACTCCTGTCCTATCGACACATATCTTCACTGAATATTCGTGTGGCGCGGCAGGTATTGGGTGCGGCGGACGCTGTGCTTCTCGATCAGATACAGGAGGAGGGACAGGTGCACAGCGCACTGTTTCTTGCTCCGCCAGGAAGAGGCAAGACAACCCTGCTCCGAGATCTGGCACGGCAGCTATCTGACAGCGGTGTGCGCACGGCATTGGCAGATGAACGTGCGGAGTTGGCGGCGTTGTATGAAGGCGTGCCGCAGTTTGATATTGGGATGCATACGGATGTACTGGATGGCTGCCCGAAAGCGGAAGCTGCGATGATTCTTGTAAAAACGATGTCACCGCAGGTGTTGGTGTTGGATGAAATTACATCGGAACACGATGTGCGGGCGGCGGAATGCGCCTCGCACTGCGGCACGGCAGTCCTTGCTTCCGCGCATGCGTGGGATATGGACGACTTCCGTTTGCGACCATTATATCGCCGTCTGCTTGATACGCAGATTTTTACAAGAATTTTCTGCATCGGAAACGACAGGAAGATTATACCCGTATCGTGAGGAAGGAGAACAGGAATGCTGAAAATGATGGGAATTGTACTGATAATTGGTTCATTTACTGGCATCGGCATATCACAGCGGCGACAATTCCGCAGCCATGTCACAGTGTTGGGCGATATGCTTTCTGTGTTGGATATGATATCGAATGAATTGGCCTTTCATCTGACGAGTATTCCGGATATTGTAAAACAGTTGGCGGCAGATAACAGACCTGCTGTGGCACAGATTTTTTCCGCAATGCGCGACAGCATTGCAAAGGATGACAATCTTTCGCTCACGTTCAAGTGGATGAAGGCATTTAAAGATTGCGGGCGCGATGCAGGGTTGAATGAGGACGATATCATGATCCTGTGCGACCTGTCTGATTTCATCGGTAAATATGACGCACAGGCGCAGCAGAAGAGCATTGACTGCGCAAAGGTTCGCCTGTCCCGCCAGTTGGAAATCGCTTCTGACGAATTGAAAAGCAAAGGCATGGTATACCGAACTTGCTGTATCGCGGCGGGAATCCTGCTTGTACTCGTCCTGATTTGAATGTGTTATGGAAGTTGACTTGATTTTTAAAATTGCAGCGGTCGGCATCCTGGTCGCTGTTCTCAATCAGTTGCTCGTTCGCTCCGGACGCGAAGAGCAGGCCATGATGACGACGCTTGCAGGTCTGATCGTTGTGATGATGCTGATTGTACAGAAGATCAGCGAGCTGTTTCTGTTGATTCAGAATGTGTTTGGGTTTTGATCATGGAACTGATTGTTAAGCTCGCAGCGGCTGCGCTGTGTGGCGCACTGTTTGCTGCGTTTTTGCGCCCGCTTTCGCCCGTTTTCGGCATATTGACCGCATTGGTGTGTGGCATTCTTCTGCTTTTGGCAGTGCTCGACCCGGTCGGAGAAATTTTTCAGGCGCTGTCGGCTTTTTTGACAGCAGCAGGTATTTCCGGAGAGATTTATTTGCCAGTCATTAAGGCGGTCGGTATTGCTGTTATCGTGCATATTACGGCACAGGTTTGTCGCGATGCAGGAGAGGGAGCGCTGGGAAGCAAACTGGAGCTGGCTGGGACCATTGCGGCCATTGCTGTATGTATCCCATTGATGCGTCAGGTATTTGCGCTGCTGGAATCTATGCTGCTGTAGAACATACCGGAGGGGAAAACAGATGAAACAGGCGGCGGCTGTTGTGTTGAGCCTTTTGCTGTTGTGCATACCCGCCCGTGCGACAGATACGCTTTCTGACCAGAAAAGCGAGGGACAGGCGTCTATGCAGAGCGCATTGGATGGAGAAGCGCAGTCTTTGCTGTCCGGATTGGATGGCAGCACCGATCTCGCGCAGAATATATACACTCTATTGCAGCGTACAAAACAGGAACAGCAGAGCGCAGTCAATCGTGCCCTGGCGACGCTGGTTCGCGTGGCAGTGATCCTGATTTTGTGTGGTTGTGCAGGCAGCTTCGCAAAAACGTCTAAATTATCGCCGCTGATTCTCAGCCTGGCGGGTGCACTTGGGGTCACGGCAGTTGTATACCGCGATTTGTCTGGATTGATGGGGTTGTGCAGCCAGACCGCAGAAGAAATACAGGTGTTCTCCAAATCCATGCTGCCAGTCATGATGACAGCGGTATCTTTGTCCGGTTCGCCGGCTTCTGCTGCGCTCGCGTATGGTGGCACAATGTTCGCACTCGATCTGTGTATTTCGCTCATCACGGGGATTTTTATCCCTGCGGTATCCGCTTATGTGGCGATGATTACGGTAAATGCGGCGATCAGCAACGACATGCTGTCACGTCTGGCAGCGTTTCTCAAATGGCTGATCGTGGGCACGCTCAAGTTGCTGCTCACATTGTTTTTTACCTATATTACAATTTCAGGCACGGCGAGTCATGGGATGGATACAAATACCGTCAAGGCGGCAAAGTTTGCACTGTCTGGTGCGGTTCCTGTAGTCGGAAATATTCTATCTGGTGCGACAGATGCAGTCCTGTCCGGCGCGGTTGTACTCAAAAATTCACTGGGCATTTTTGGTATGTTATGTATTGCCGCGATCTGTCTGGTGCCGTTCCTGCGGCTCGGCATCAGCTATTTGGTGTTTCGCACGGGGACTGCACTGCTCTCTCCGATCTGTCCTCCGCAACTGGCAGGGCTTCTCGACGGCATTACCAGTAGCATCGGGCTGATTCTCGGTATGTTGGGCAGTTGTTCCGCGATCCTGTTTTTTGAACTGGTGTATTCGGTGGTGATGGTGACATGATTGTACTCGTGCGGCAGCTTATTTTGAGTGTAACAGCTGCGTCGTTGTTCGGTGCAGTCGTGCTGGCGCTTGTGCCGGACAGTGCGTTGAAGGAAGCCATTCGGCTCGGTGTCGGGATTGTGTTGATTCTCTCGCTCGTTATTCCACTGCGCAACACCCTGCCGTCTGGACTGTCCGATTTGCTGCCTCAAACGGCAGAGGAACAACAGGATGAAGCGGGAGATGTGTATCGGGCGGCGATACAGGAGCAGGTAGAGGCACAGACAACGGACTATATTATACAGCAAGCGGCAGAAAATGGAATATCCTGCACGGCGCAGGCGACAGCGGACATTTCGGAGGATGGGACGGTATCGGTGACCGCTGTGTTTATCCGACCGGAGGGCGATGTTTCTGAAAGCCGTTTGAATACACTGAGACAACAGATTTCGACACAATTGGGCGTGCCGGAGCGTGCAGTTTTGATAGAGTGAGAGGGCGGTTGTATGAAAAACTGGCAAACAGGACTGATTCGCCTCTGGGAGAAATATAAATATTTTATCGGGGTGATTCTGGTTGGCGTGGCGCTTCTCGCTTCATCTGGCTTGCCGGAAAAAGAAGCGGAGACATCCGGAACGGAAAGCGAATTGACACAGGAATTTGATCTCTCTGCGTTTCAACAAGCTGTTTCGGAAAGCCTGTCCAAAATTGACGGCGCAGGGCGCGTTGAGGTGTTGCTTTCGTTGGAATCAGGAGAGGAGTCGGTATATGCCTCGGATGTAAACAAATCGAGCCAGACAGCTTCCGATGGAAGCAGCTCGAGCGAGACCTATCAGAGTGCAATGTCGATCTTATCTGACGGCAGTTATGGGGAATCTCCAGTGTTGCTCAAAAGCAATTATCCGACCTTTCGCGGCGCAGTCGTGCTGTGCGATGGCGCAGATAGCAGCACCGTGCGGTTGGAAATCACGCAGGCGGTTTCTGCACTGTGCGGCATATCGAGCGATCATATTTCCATTTCAAAAATGAGTCAATAGGAGGGAAACACATATGCGAACCATTCGGAAACGCGGTGCCGTGTACGGCGTCATCGGTCTGATGTTGTGTGTGGCAGTCTATCTCAACTGGAGTTATTTTCAATCGCCAGAGGAATTGACCGTTGCCAATCAGGCGATGGAAGAAGACAGTGAGGCATCCGGTTCAGTTTACGGCGAAGTGACGGCTGTAGACAAAGAAACAACGGATGCCGCAGGTTCGGCCGATGACGGAGATGCAAAGGAAAGCAGTACAGAAGACGATTATTTTGCACAGGCACGTCTGTCCCGGCAGACTGCACGAGATGAGGCGTTGTCTATGCTGAAGGAAACAGTGGCGGATGAGTCTGCAACAGAAGAGGCAAAAAAAGAAGCAAGCGAAAAAATCACTGACATTGCGGGAGACATGGTGAAAGAGGAGCGGCTGGAAAGCCAAATCAAGGCAAAGGGCTATGATGACGCAGTGGTTTATATTTCGGAAGACACGATCAATGTAGTTGTTGCGCCACCGGAAAAAGGGCTTACTTCCGCTGACGCTGCCACGATTTCCGATTTAATTGTGTCGGAAACAGATGCCGATCCCTCTATGATCCGCCTTAGTGAGGCAGAATAACGTGCTTTTTTTATTTTATGATTCCCAAATGCCGCGCGGTATGATATAATCACTTCGTAAGGAGTGTGATACCTATGGCAGACAGCAAGGATTATTGGACTTCCGAAAGCGATCAGGGAAGCGTCCGTATTTCTGAAGACGTCATTGCGTCTATCGCCGCCATTGCTGCATCTGAGACAGAGGGTGTGGGCAATCTGTATTCCGGCATTGGCACGAATGTCGCGGAATTTTTGGGTAAAAAGAGCCTGGCAAGGGGTGTCAAGGTCGAGTTCCACGGTGATCTGGTCGAGGTGGAAGTCAGCCTGCTCGCACAATATGGCTTTAACATCTGCGAAGTCTGCAAGAATGTGCAGAGTGCGGTGCGTTCGTCCATCCGGTCCATGACTGGTATGCGCACATCAGCAGTCAATGTGAATGTCGGCGGCGTTTCGTTTGAAACATCTTTGACCATTCCGGCTGCAAATCCTGTCCAGTGATTGCAAAACAAGGTAAAATAAACCCTGACCGCTGGTCAAGGGTTTATTTTTTTGCTGTGTTTTATAGGGGGTGTTTGAAATGCTGCGGAAAAAGGTGAAAAAAACAAATATATGTGATACAATAGAGCCTAAACGACAATTTTGGACAAGGAACCCCAGGTATGAAACGATTAGTTACAGGAATTTTAGCCCATGTAGATGCGGGAAAGACCACGCTGTCCGAAGGTATGCTCTATGTCAGCGGCAATCTGAAAAAGCTGGGACGCGTCGATCACAAAGATGCATTTTTAGATACGTACCGTTTGGAACGGGAGCGCGGTATTACAATTTTTTCCAAGCAGGCGATTTTATCGCTGGAGGACACGCAGTTTATGTTGGTGGATACGCCGGGACATGTAGATTTTTCCGCAGAAATGGAACGTACACTGCAAATTTTAGATTATGCCATTTTGGTCATCAGCGGCAGCGACGGTGTACAGGGTCACACCGAAACTTTGTGGAAGCTATTGGAACAGTACCGTATTCCCACATTTCTCTTTGTTAATAAAATGGACTTGGAGAGTGCGGAGCACGATGCAGTGCTGGAGCAGGTCAGGCGCAGACTGAGTGATGGTTGTGTCGATTTTTCTGTGGCAGAAGACGAGCGGAATGATGCGGCTGCTATGTGTTCGGAAGTACTGATGGAACAATATCTGGAAAATGGAACATTGTCACACGAAGAATTACAGCGTGCCATTGTCCATCGGGAGTTGTTTCCATGTTTTTTCGGCTCGGCACTTCGTCTGGATGGAGTGGAGGATTTTCTGCACGGTATGCAGGTATATACGGTGAATCCGCAGTATCCCGCGGCGTTCGGCGCAAAAGTATATAAAATTTCTCGAGACCCGCAGGGAAATCGCCTGACATGGATGAAGATCACTGGCGGCGGGTTGAAAGTCAAAACATTGTTGACCAATGCAGGTCGTTCCGTTTCAGACGATGGGATTTGGGAAGAAAAAGCCGATCAATTGCGGATATATTCGGGTGAAAAATATCAGATGATCGATTTTGTACCTGCCGGAAGCATCTGTGCGGTCACTGGACTCACCAAAACAAAACCCGGGGATGCGCTGGGATCAGAGCTGGAATCACAAGACCCTGTGCTCCAGCCAGTTCTCACATATCAACTATTGTTGCCAGAGGGATATGACGCATATACTGCATTGGGGAAAATCCGACAATTGCAAGAGGAAGATCCTCAATTGCATATCGTCTGGAATGAACATCTACAGGAGATTCATTTGCAGTTGATGGGAGAAATTCAACTGGAAATCCTCAAAAACCTGATTGCAGAGCGGTTTGGGATGGAAGTTTCGTTTGGACCGGGCAACATCGTATACAAGGAGACCATTGCCGCACCTGTCGAGGGTGTCGGGCATTTTGAACCATTGCGGCATTATGCGGAAACGCATCTGCTGCTCGAACCGCTTGAACGCGGAAGTGGTTTGGAATTTGCAACTGCATGCAGTGAGGATACGCTTGACCGCAACTGGCAGCGGTTGATTCTCACCCATTTGGAAGAAAAAGAACATCTCGGCGTTTTAACCGGTTCGCCGATCACCGATATGCGGATTACATTGCTCACGGGGCGCGCTCATGCGAAACATACAGAAGGCGGGGATTTCCGGCAAGCAACGTATCGCGCTGTCCGTCAGGGGCTCATGAAAGCACAATCCATTCTGTTGGAGCCGTGGTATGCATTTCGTCTGGAGTTGCCGCAGGACTGCGTGGGGCGGGCGATGTCAGATATCACGGCGCGCGGTGGAGACTTTGTCCCGCCGGAAACCGATGAAGAATATGCTGTGTTGATCGGTACTGCGCCGGTGTCCGCGATGCAGGATTATCCGAGAGAAGTGGCTGCGTATTCCAGAGGACGAGGCAGGTTATCTTTGTCGGTCAATGGATATCGACCATGTCACAACACGGAAGAAGTTGTGGCGCGGATGCAATACCAACCGGAGGCGGATTTGGACAACACCCCAGATTCTGTGTTTTGTTCTCACGGCGCAGGCTATGCCGTGAAATGGCATGAGGTGGAACAACATATGCATGTACCTGCGGCGCTCAAAGCGCCAAAGCCAGAGGAGACGTCCTCACAGCATCTGTCACGTCGTGTGGTCGCATCTTACAGCAATCCAGCGGAATTGGATCGGGAACTCCAAAAGATCTTTGAGCGCACATATGGAAAAATCCAACGCCGGGGGGCATTTCGCTCACAGCGAACCATGCAGTATGACCATCCGAGGGAGGTGCTGCGTCAGCTTGAGCCGGCGACTGATTACCTGCTGGTGGACGGATATAATATTATTTTTTCATGGGATGACCTGAAAACACTCGCAAAGGATAATATGGACGTGGCGCGTCAGTCGTTGATGGATATGTTATGTAACTATCAGGCATACCGGCGCTGTGAGGTGATTGTTGTTTTCGATGCGTATCGTGTGCCAGGGCAGTCCGGTATTGTGGACAGTTATCACAATATCCATGTTGTGTATACAAAAGAGGCGGAAACGGCGGATATGTTCATTGAAAAAGTATCCTATGAGGTCAGCGGACGCAAGCAGGTTCGCGTCGCTACATCGGACGGCATAGAACAGATTATCATTTTGGCGCATGGTGCACAGCGTATTTCAGCACGTATGTTCCGCGAGGAGATCGAACAGGTAAACCGACAGATTGAGGCATCCATACGCAGACAAAACCAGAGATAACAAATCAGCGGACACACAGAAGGGTATACCGTACAGTTTGGCGCGGAACAGGAAAAAATTGCACAATTGACTTAAATACGGCGTGTAACGGCATTGAGTATGAAGTTTTTTGAACAAATTTTACTGAATATTGATTGATCTACTTGACGTGGATACGCGAATAACATACAATAACACAAAGAAGTATGTGGATATTTCACATACTTCTATTTATCAGCGGCTATTCTGAAATGGTGATGGTCGCAAAAGAGAGGAGTAGAAAACGTGGAAGAGAAGAAATTCCAACCCTACATTCCAGCAAATAAAATTATGCCTGAATTTACAGTGGTATCTGTCGTTCTCGGCGTGCTTTTGGCTGTTTTATTTGGCGGAGCCAATGCGTATCTGGGTTTGCGCGTTGGTATGACTGTTTCCGCATCCATTCCTGCGGCAGTTATCTCTATGGGTATTACCCGCATCATACTCAAACGAGAATCCATTCTCGAAAATAATATGGTTCAGACCATCGGTTCAGCCGGTGAGTCCGTGGCAGCGGGTGCAATCTTTACGCTGCCTGCGCTGTTCATGTGGGCAGATGAGGGACTCTGCGATGTACCCAGCTTATTGGAAATTGGTCTGATTGCCTTGTGTGGCGGCATTTTGGGTGTGCTGTTCATGGTACCGTTGCGCAGTGCGCTGATTGTCAAAGAACATGGCGTGTTGGCATATCCGGAAGGACAGGCATGTGCGGAAGTTCTGATTGCAGGCGAAGAAGGTGGCTCAAAGGCATCTACCGTATTTGCAGGACTTGGAATTGCAGCAGTGTATAAGTTTGTGGCTGATGGTCTCAAATTGTTTCCGAGTGAGGTTGCCTATGAAATCCCGTCGTATAAGGGTGCAGGCATTGGCGTAGATGTTTTACCTGCATTGGCAGGCGTTGGTTATATCTGCGGCGCCAAGGTATCGTCCTATCTGTTTGCTGGCGGCATCACGGCATGGTTTGTCATTATGCCGCTGATCGCTCTGTTTGGCGGCGATGCGGTGCTGTTCCCGGCGGATGTTTCGGTCAATGAACTGCTTGCGACCCAGGGCGTTGATGCGATATGGAGTCAATTTGTGCGCTATATCGGCGCAGGCGCCGTGCTTGCCGGCGGCATTATCAGCCTGATCAGTTCGTTGCCGTTGATTGTCCGCACGTTTAAAGACGCCATCGGTGACTATGGAAAGAATGGCGCAAGCAACAGTACGTTGCGCACAGACCAGGATATTCCTACAAAAGTTCTGCTTGCAGGTATACTGGGTGTTGCAATTGTCTTGTGGTTGGTTCCCACCATTCCGCTCAATCTGTTTAGCGCACTGATCGTTATTGTATTTGGTTTCTTTTTTGCTACGGTTTCGTCCCGTATGGTCGGTTTGATTGGTTCCTCCAACAACCCGGTATCAGGTATGGCGATTGCTACGCTGTTGATTTCGACCTTGTTGCTCAAAGCCACGGGCAATGGTGGGATAGACGGTATGATTGCAGCGATCACCATTGGCGGTATCATCTGTGTGATTGCGGCAATTGCGGGCGATACCTCACAGGATTTGAAAACTGGTTTCCTGGTCGGTTCTACCCCAAGAAAACAACAGATGGGTGAGTTGATTGGCTGTGTTGTATCAGCCATTGCGATTGGCGGCATTATGTATCTGCTGTCGGCAGCATGGAGCTATGGTTCCAACGAATTGCCAGCGCCGCAGGCCATGCTGATGAAGATGGTTGTTGAAGGCGTTATGGGTGGCAACCTGCCATGGACGCTGGTATTGACCGGTGTGTTTATTGCGATTGCTGTCTATGTCCTGGGTATTCCAGTATTGCCGTTTGCAATCGGTCTATATCTGCCCATCTATCTGTCTACGCCAATTATGGCGGGTGGTGTGCTGCGCTGGTATTTGGAAAAGCGCAAGTATTCGTCTGAGAAGGCAAAGAAAGACTGTGTACAATCCGGCGTGTTGTATACGTCTGGTCTGATTGCAGGTGAGGGTCTGGTTGGCATTTTGCTGGCTGTCCTTGCTGTCTGGAACATTGGTGATCAATCTGTCAGCGATATCATCGATCTGTCTGCACGTAATATTTCGATTGGCCGTATCGGCGGTTTGATTGTATTCGCCGGTTTGCTGTTCACAATTTATCTGTTTGCCAAGAAGGGCGAAAATGCTTCAAAGAGCAAATAAGATATCCTCACAAACTGATAGCCGGGCTGTAGTCATACAGCCCGGCTTCAATCAATAGGAGAAAAGAATATTGGTGAAAAGAAAAAGAGACAATTATCTGGACTATATTCCGATGCACAATTCACAGAATACCTGGGACGAAACGGATGGGAAGGTGACCATCCATATGGTAAACCGTGGATTTTACAACAAAATTGCACAGACCTTTTTTCATACGCCCCGTGTGAGCCATATTGATCTCGATCTATATGGCAGCTTTCTGTGGAAACAAATTGATGGTAAAAAAACTGTAGGTCAATTGGCCGATGCAATGAACGCACAGTTTGGAAAAGATGCGGAACCGCTATATAATCGATTGATCAAATATGTGCAGATTTTGAGAAACAATCGGTTTATCCTGTTTTATGGGAAGGATCGGATACCCAAATGAACAGGGCGGAAATTTTGATCAGCATCCTGTTATTTGCAGTTGTAACTGCTGTACTGTATGTCTGGGGACTGAAAAAAGCGGTTAGTCAGTCGGAAGATCTGGGGCGCATATTGTTGGTGCGGTGCGGTCGGCGCGTGCTCAGCTATCTGAAAAAACATGAAACCATTACACTGGAGGAAATTACTCAACAAATTACTGGCGTGAAAGCTGGACAGTTTTGGTCTCGTAAGCGTTTGACAGTGGTGGAGCCTGAAAAATTTGCCGGTCAGGTCGTAGAATTCCTGTTGGATCAGCAGTATATTCAGCCGGCGCAGGACAAAGGCTACCGTCTGAAACGATAAATTTGCCGTAAGGCACAGTTTATAGAAAAGGAGCGTTTGATATGGAAGTTCTTGAAAATCTTGAGCCAAGACGTGTGTTTGACTTTTTTGAGCAGATGTGTGCAATTCCACATGGTTCTGGTAATACCAAAGCAGTGAGCGATTGGTTGAAAGCATTTGCTGATGTACGTGGTCTGGAAGTGCATCAGGATCGCATGGGTAATGTCATTATCATCAAAGAGGCGTCGCCAGGTTATGAACAGGCGGAGCCGATTATTTTTCAGGGGCATATGGACATGGTGTGCGAAAAAGCGCCCGGCTGTACAAAAAATATGGAGACAGAAGGACTGAGCCTCGCTGTGGACGGGGATACAGTCTATGCAGAGGGCACGACGCTCGGTGGCGATGACGGCATTGCTGTGGCAATGGCGCTTGCTATTTTGGATGATCCCGACATACAACATCCGCGGTTTGAAGCGGTGTTTACAGTTGATGAAGAAATCGGCATGCTGGGTGCAGTGGCGATTGACGTCAGTCCGCTCAAGGGTCGTCGCATGATGAATTTAGATTCCGAAAACGAAGGTGTGTTTACAGTCAGCTGTGCCGGTGGAAATATTACCCGCTGTGTATTGCCATTGACGCGCACGCCGTTTGACGGCAGCGTGCTCCGTCTGACTGTCGGAGGTTTACAGGGCGGGCATTCCGGTGTTGAGATCGACAAAGGACGCGGGAATTCCAATATATTGATGGGACGTATGCTGTATGCGATCAGCAAAGCAATCGATATGCGTCTGATTTGTGTGAACGGCGGTTTGAAGGACAATGCCATCGCTCAGGAGACCGTTGCAGTGATCGTTGCGTCGGATGCAGATAAAGTGAGGATGGTTTGCGAACAGATGCAGGATGCACTGAAAAATGAGTATCGTTCGACAGATGCCGGTGTATTCGCAGTTGTTGAACCGACGCAAGCAGATATGCTGCCCATGGATGCATCGAGTACACAAAAAGCAGTATGCCTGCTCACTTGTGCACCCGATGGCATTCAGGCGATGAGTTATGAAATCAATGGTCTGGTGCAGACATCCCTCAATCTGGGTATACTCAAAACGGATGAAATGCAACTGAGTGCATCATATTGTGTGCGCAGCAGCGTGGAAACGCAGAAGCAGATGTTGGCAGATCGTCTGTCCTGCCTGATGTCTGTACTGGGCGGCAGTGTTGAAGTATCTGGCGACTATCCGGGCTGGGCATTTCAAAAGGATTCTGCATTGCGTGACCTGATGATAGATGTATATACGGAGCAGTATGGGCGTGCACCTGAGATTGAAGCGATTCATGCCGGCGTCGAATGCGGTATGTTTGCGGGCAAGCTGCCGGGTCTGGATTGTATATCGTTTGGTCCGGAGCTGACAGAGATTCATACGTTCCGCGAGCGCATGCACATTTCATCTGTTCAGCGCACATGGAAATTGGTTGTGGAAGTTCTGAAACGGATGAAATAAAGCATATAGTAAATTCATATGTAAATTGCTGTAGCAGTGATTGGTCATAACGACGGATCACTGCTTTTTATTGGATTTTTTAGAAAAAAGATAGCAAATAGATAATATACGCAACTGTTTTTTGAATTTTGTGTACTTAAAATACATAAACGGTCAATGTCGGCACTTGCCATGAAAAAACAGGGATATCCGAGCAATGATAGGGTTACACATAAGCTATAAAAATACGGAAAAATCTGATTTTTGTAAAATAAAGAAACGAAATCTGTGTAATCGCAGTCGAATGACTTGGAAATAAAACAGTGGACATTTGAAGCAATATATGGTAATATAAAACTGCATTTATAGATAAGAATCACTGACAAATTGTAACACAGATTGCAAGTTTATTTTTCGTTTTATTTTGTGGTTGAGTGGGAATGGAGTGTGGACAAATCCAGGGGGATCGTCCAAGCGTGTTTGTTGTACGATTTATTACATGCTTTATCATATGTTTTATCATATGTTCTATTATAAATCTTACTAAAATTTAATGAAAGGACAGGGAAGATGAAAAATCAATTGAGGAAGTTTGTCGTCGGACTGCTGGCGATTGCAATGGTAGTAAGTTCTGTTGCTCCTGCTGCACTTGCCGTTCCTGCTACAGCAACCGGCGCAGATGAGAATACAGATGGCACTGCCGTCAGCTCAACGGCAGAAACCAATCTGGCGTCTGCGAAAATTGTTGCATCGTTGGAAGAGGAATCAAATGATACCGAGGACACCGAAGCAGAGGTAGCAGTTAAAGAAGCAGTCTTTAACAACTACAACGACACCACGGATGTCTCTGAGTACAACATTTCTTCAACAGAAATGGAATCCGCAACGCAGGAAGTGTTGGAAGAAAACAACATGACCGAATTGGTTGAGGTTACATATGAGACGGATGCGGCTGACACGGTTACCACAGTTGAGGTCAAGATGGATCAGCGCGTTGCGCTTGCAGCGGATGAGCTGGAACAGAACTCAACGGTATATAATTTCACAGAGGAACAGACGCAGAACCTGATCGGTTTGTATGCGCAGTACACACAGGCAGTTGAGGACAACGCAGATATTTACGGTGTTCAGGTAGCGTTCAATACCACGAAGGACACCAATGCAAGCCCCATTGGCTCCCTGCTGGATATTGCAAGCATTTCGGAAGACAATGTAGATTATGACACGGTATACGGTCTTGTACAGATCTATTATCTGTCTACTGTAATCGGTTCGCAGCAATTTGGCGATCAGATCCGATCCCAAAGAGATCAGGCGCTGGCATGCCTGGACGAAGGCATGTCCGATATTGAAAAATATCTGGCGTTGAATGATTGGTTGGCCAATCACTGCACGTTTGCGATGGCGTCGATTATGGAGGTTATGGAAGCTCCGCAGCCGACAGAAAGCCAGACGTATCAGGTTGCATATAATTTCATGTACAATATGATCAAACAACAGGTATATGATCAGGTATATAATGCACTGGTAGATTCGTATGGCGAAGAGCAGGCAAAAGCCGTTGCAGAGGCACAGGCAACAAGCTATATGGAAGATCAGACAGATGATCCGAGTGGCAATGGTTCCCAACAGGCAGCTTCCACTGCTGAGACAATGACTGGTCTGTGGCAGAGCACAACAGTTGGCGCATTCGTCGAGCAGAGTGCGGTATGCCTCGGCTATACCAGTGCATATGCATATTTGATCCAGTGTGCATTCCCGGAGGTATATCTGAACGACCCGAATGCGGAAGATCTGTATGCAGCTTCCAACTGGAAATCGTATGAACAACTCAACTATGCGTTGAACGAGGACGGTACGCCGCAAACCGATGAAAACGGTGACTATGTCTGGAGTGCGGACAGCGGTGCGATTGTAGATAATGTTAAAATTATTTATGATGCTGATGTTTCCATGTTTGGCGCAGCGAGCATATTTGCTTCCTCTCACTATTGGAATGCAGTAAAAGCAGATGGAAAATGGTATTATATTGATCCCTGCTACACCGACATCTACATTGAGTGCATGATGCGCGACCGCGTAGAGACAGACGGCAATATGAACCATCTGTATTTCATGATCAGCGATACGTCAGTACGCAAGCTGTACGATGGATCATATTCTGAAATCAATACGTTGTACGAGAACATCGCAACGGACACCACCTATGAGGATTCCTGGTTCGCTTTTGCTAAGAGTCCAATCTATCAGGTTGACGACCGCGCATACTATATGTACGATTCAACCGATGTGATTTCCATGCTCGACCAATATGGCGATTTTTCGGATACGGAGACTGCCAATTCTTCGACGGCGAGCAGCGCCAAGGCGGCAGATGACGATGCGTATGGCGACCTGTTTGGAGATGCTGAACTCAAGGTAGTCTACCATGATTTGACGCAGCCTGATTCAGATGCATCGTATGTCACGTTGGTCGATTTTAACAATGGTCAGATTTATGATCCCGCCGGAAATACGATGGTGGATAACGAGCTGATTGCGCAATTGTATACAGAATATACCGAAGCGACCGAGCAGTATCCGTCCATTGCTATTTCTACTGCCTATTATGAAGGTAAGGTTTATTTCAGCATTTCCGACACTATTTTGTCGTATGATCTGGCAACCGGTGAACTGGATAAGCTGATTGAATACACGGAAGTGAGCGGAGAACGCGACATGACAGTTGCGATGGGTGGTATGGCGTTCACCATGACCGACGACACCTCCGGTGAGAACACCATCACCGTCAAAAATCCGCCAATCGCTGATTTGACGATCAAGGAAGACGGAAATATGTACGTTTCTGTTGCTACCTGTTACGGATTTGTCTCGGGTAAGGGAGAATATACCGATGCAGATGGCACAACGTATAGTATTTTGGAAGATGATCGCAGCTTTGGATATCAATTTGCAGAAACAAACTACAATTCCGGGTACAATGCGTATTATAACTATAGCGATGATACCAATGACAACGATGAATTCATGTGGAGCGCCAACATTGTCGGCGTCATTGACATGGATCATCTGACCGGAAGCGACCACAGTTACAGTGCAGTCACTGTGCCGAGCAGCTGCACGGACGAAAGATATACAGTCAGCCGCTGCTCTGTATGCGGTTTGATTGAAACGGAATCAGGGCACAAAAAATTGAGTCAAACCAATCACACATACATTGAGTTTGATGAGACCTATTATACCAAGGATGACAATGGCAACTGGAATACCGGTACATGCTATTCGTGTATAGAGTGTGGCAAGAGCTGTGATGAAGATGAACTGGATGACGTTCTGAGCAACGACGATTATATATTTGACCTTGGCGTACTGACCGGTCAAAAGATTAATGTTTGGACATATTCCTCGGATTATACAGAAGCTGCCATGTATCGGGTTGCGACCGAACTGGATTATTCGATGTTTGACTGTATATGGGAAAACGCAGATGTTAGTACGCGTACAGTAGCTGACGTTACCACATCCGGCGATTGCGTAAACGGACTGACCTATACCTATCAGGCGGATGTTGACGGTGAAACATTTACGGAAACAAAGGAAGTCACTCCCGGTACACATACATACTCCGCAGTATGGACGTGGGCAGAGGATTATTCGACTGCAACGTTAAATCTAACATGTGATGTTTGCGGTCATACACCCGAAGCAATCGCTGGTGAAGTCACCGCTCAGGAAACGCCTGCAACGTGTGAGGCAGCTGGTGCCGTTACCTACACAGCAACGGCTTCGTATGAGGACGTGAATTATAAGAGCACCCGCCAGCAGGAAATTGCAGCTACCGGTCACGCCTATGGCGATCCGGCATGGGAATGGATTCAGGCAGACGATGGAAGCTATACAGCTAAGGCGACTTTCACCTGTGCAAATGATGCTTCGCATGTAGAAACAAAGGATGCAACCGTTGCAGTTGAAACAGACCAGGAGACTGGTGTAGAAAGATATGTTGCAACCGTAGAATTCAACGGACAGGTTTATACAAGTGAACACGATAAGGAATTGATGATTACCTCTCAGCCGACTGATGTTAGCGGTGAAGTTGGCACTAATGCAACCTTCACAGTTGTCGCAGACGGCAGTGGCGTAACGTATCAGTGGCAGTATCAGAATGCTGACGCAGCAAACTGGAGAAATTCTTCCCAGAATGGCAACAAGACGGGTACACTGACTGTCCCGATCACAGAAGCGCGCAATGGTCAGAAGTATCGCTGCATTGTTACGGATGCAGGTGGCAATTCGCTTACTTCTGCTGAGGTAACCCTGACAGCGACGCCTGCAATACCGAAGATTACAATTACGACGCAGCCGACGGATGTCACCGGTGAAGTTGGCACCGATGCAACCTTTACCGTTGTTGCAGAAGGCAATGAACTGACCTATCAGTGGCAGTATCTGAATGTTGGTGCAACAAACTGGAGAAATTCGTCTCAGAGCGGAAGCAACACGAATACCCTGACAATTCCGATCACCGAAGCACGTAATGGTCAGCAGTATCGTTGCGTTATCACAGATGTAGACGGTAACACGGTTACTTCTGATGCAGCAACGTTGACGGCAACCGCTGCAACGCCAAAGATCACGACGCAGCCGGCAGATTTCACCGGTGAAGTTGGCACCGATGCAACCTTTACCGTTGTTGCAGAAGGCGATGGACTGACCTATCAGTGGCAATATCTGAATGTTGGCGCAACAAACTGGAGAAATTCATCTCAGACCGGAAACAACACGAATACTCTGACAATTCCGATCACCGAAGCACGTAATGGTCAGCAGTATCGTTGTGTTGTCACAAATGCAGACGGTCACACAAGTGTTTCTGAAGCGGCAACGTTGACGGCAACGGCTGCAATACCGAAGATCACGATCACGACACAGCCGGCGGATTTCACCGGCGAAGCTGGTATCGATGCAACCTTTACCGTCGTCGCGGAAGGCAATGAACTGACCTATCAGTGGCAGTATCTGAATGTTGGCGCAACAAACTGGAGAAATTCGTCCCAGAGCGGAAACAAGACAGATACCCTGACAATTCCGATCACCGAAGCACGTAATGGTCAGCAGTATCGTTGTGTTATCACAGATGCAGATGGCAATACAATTACATCCGATGCTGCAACGTTGATTGTAGCGGGAAGTGCTTCCTGATTGAAAGACAATCGAATGTGTTGATTTGGCAGTAATGTACATGATAGTGCGGGAATAACGCCTACAAACAAACATCCTGCACGCTGTATTTGTATGGTGTGCAGGATGTCTTTTATTGATAAAATATATTGGATGCTTGTACTATGCCGTAAATCTAGGAGGATTTCATTTATGAAACGTAAAATTCAGATCATGATCTTAGCTGTAAGTATGTTGTTGGTTGCTGGCTGCAGTTCCAACAATCTGTCGGATTCTGTGAACGACGCTGCTACAGCTACAAATGGCTCTGCGGTTGATAATGGCTCCGCCGCTAACAGTGGATCTTTAACTGTAGAAAATGACGTATTTACTTTTGAACAGTTGGTACTTCTGAGTGGGGCAAACGAAGCTGATGTATTGGAGCTTTTCGGCATTGCAGAAAAACAGGATTCTTATTCAATCGTCTTGTTTGGAGAGGATGTTTCGGTTGTATTGACCAGCGAAGGGGATACGGTCAGCGCCATGGAATTAACGTTTGAAGGTGTCGAGCGCCAGTTGGTCGAAAATGCCATTGCTGAACAATTGGGGCAGGATGGAACAAGTGCAGAAAATGTTGTCACATGGACATATCAGAATAACACAGTGACGCTTGCCGATGGTGACAACGGCTGTGTCGTTACGATTGCCAAGGCATAACAGAAAAAAGAATCGGGAACAGATGTCCGTTCTTTCTAATTTTAGAAAGAAAGATATCTGTTCCTGATAAATCAAAAATCACAATTTTTCAACTTTGCGCAACAGGAACATTTATTGTTAGAATAAATTCCAAAATATATCGTTTTATTCTTATTATAGGTGCAGGAAACAGAAGGATTTAACTATTAACAATCATATGAAATTTGGAAAGGTTGATCAAGGCAGTATGGGTAGCTGCTTCGACCAACTTTTTGCTATTTTTATAAACAAAATACTGTAAATGATATTATAAAATATAAATCTTCCGATGTTTTTCGTGTGCAAAGGGAGAAAACAATGGGTTTTAGAATATTTTGTATATTTTGTGCATTGACACAATGGACAATGTCTTGTAAAGTTTGAATGTATACATATGATTTCTGATATCCAGCTATACATTTGAATTCTCAAAATACAAGGGGAGTAACACTGCTTTGTTATTTTATTTAACATTATGCAGTTGGCTATGTGGATTCATATTGACTCATAGTGATTTAAATGATATTATAAAAGAATTTGGGAGAAAAAGATGGAAAAAATGCAAAATGATGATGATGTATTAGATATTGATGTGGTGAAAGTGTTTCATACACTGTTCAGAAAACTGCATGTGATTCTTTTCTGCGGTCTGCTTTTTGGTCTGCTTTCCTATGCTGCTGTATATCTGCTGGTAACACCGCAATATGTAGCAAGCATCATGTTGTATGTAAACAACGCTTCGTCAAACGATGGCAACACGACGATCACGCAGAGTGACTTATATGCTTCTACGCAGCTCGTAAATACCTACTCTGCAATCATTACTTCTGAGACATTTTTGAATCAGGTGATTGAAAATGCAGAGGTTGATCTGGAAGCAGAAAGTCTTGTGAAAAAATTGGAAACCGAAGCGGTAAATGATACAGAGGTATTTACTATATCGGTGACCGATAAAGATCCGAAAGTTGCTGCACGTATTGCCAACGCCATTGCGGATATTGCGCCCAGTCAGATTTCTGCAATTGTAGATGGAAGTTCGGTAAAAGTAATCGACTATGCACGTATCCCGACAGATATTGCAACACCGGATTATCGAAAGTATACGTTGATTGGCGTGCTTCTTGGTTTGCTCATTAGTATTGTTGTCATTTTTGTGAGAACCATTATGGATACGACCATTCAATCGGAGAGTGATTTGGAGGAATGGGATTTGCCTCTTTTGGGTATTGTACCCGATATGACGGAAGCAAAAAAATATAAATCCTATGAATACGGCTATGGAAACCAGAATGGAAGGAGAACATGATGAAACGCTCAAAACAACGTGCGGCGAATGCGCGCTTTGGAAATCAGACGGAGTATTTGTTGACAGAAACTTCTCCTTTTGCAGTTCAGGAAGCCTATAAAACCATTCGAACCAGTATTATATTTTCCATTCCCGATGAAACATGTAAAAAAGTTTTAATAACCAGTGCGCTGCAAGGTGAGGCGAAAAGTACAACAGCAGTCAATTTAGGCATTGCATTTGCACAAAATCGGTCTAAAATACTGCTGATTGACTGCGATTTGCGCATGCCGACGGATGCATTGAAGTTAGAAAGGCAAAACACGCCCGGACTGACGAATT
>CALWUF010000017.1 GCA_944384655.1 uncultured Butyricicoccus sp.
GCAATATATTCCAAGAAAAACAGGAAAAGTGATTGTTGCATGTTAAAAAATACAAACTGGTTATTCAAAAATAGATAATCTATTATGTTGTTCTTCAGAAAGGCATACATGCCAAACAGGCACACCAGTAACGCTACTGTTCGTATAATCCAGTTTCGGAGGGGTGATTGTTTTTTTATTTGCGTCAATTTCTGAATCATGCTCAGAATCATTCCCCAGTGTAAGCCAAGATGCATACTCATGAGGATAAATCCCCAATAAGCCGTCAGCATATGAAGGGTTCGTGCAAATGACATCCCGCCTTCAATGGGCAGGAATGCAAATACTTCTCTGGACATAATGATTCCACTGACCATTAAACCGATCATCGAAATGAGTATCAAAAAATTTATGATGGTTTGTAAAACCCGAAAAGCTGTATACTTTCCTGTTGTTAAATTTTTGTACCATCGCCAATTGAGAATATGATGTAGAATAAACAGCAAAAACATTGCTGTTCCTGTCCATTCATGTATTGCTTCTCCGATCAGCATATATGCCATCTGACAGAGCAATACAATCGTCATGACAAGATCAATACTTATTTTCAGCATCATTTTTCGGTTCAATAAATTCTCCTCCTCTTCCCTATTTCTGGTAGTTATTGCCTATCTTATTCCCTCAGATTTTTTCCCATTTCATAGGCTTTCTGTGGGTAGTCACTGTGTTCAATATCGCTTCGACTGCCACAGTCACCTGCCAGCAGTACGCCAATGTTTTTCCATTGTAAATAATGTATCACAGTTTGATAGTGAACCTCCAGTGCACGGAATGTCCAATCTTTGTTGTCATAAGCAGTTGCCAACAAAATCGCTTTTTTTCCACTCCCCATCAATTCCTGATTGATGGCATAAAACCGGTCGATTACTGTTTTTAACTGAGCAGACATGCCAAAATAGTACAATGGAGTCACAAATACAACTAGATCTGCTTCCTTTAGATGTGGAATCAATTGCTCCATTGCATCCTGATGGATACAATGACCTGTATTTGCACATCGGTCACAGCCCAGACACGGATGCAAAGATTCAAATGCTGCATCAAATCGAAAAACTTCATGTCCACATTCTTTTGCACCGCGAATCAGTTCATCGGCAAGCAATGCAGATGTACCTTTTCGATGAGGGCTGCTGGTGATCACTGTAAGTTTCATTTTGAACTCCTCCTTCAATATCCAAGCTCTTGCAACCAATTGAGAATTTCATTTTCTGAAGATGAGGCATCCTCTTCATAGACATCAAACACATTTTCTGAAAGTTGAGCACTTTCGGGCAATACTTCGGCAATATCATCGACACTTCCGGCCAGTCCACCTGTTCCATGGGAACAGAACAAATAAACCTGTTTTCCTGACAAGTCATTTTGCTCGATAAAAGACAGCAATGCCATAGGTGCACCATACCACCAATTGGGATACCCTAAAAAAATTGTATCATATGATTCGATGTTTTCTACATTTTGCGTAAGTTCCAGACGCGCATTTTCCGAACGTTCCTGATTCGCTCGATCCAGACATTCATCCCAATCACTGGAATAGGGTTCTGTTACCTGAATAGAAAACAAATCTCCCCCCGTTTCTTCCTGTATCCAGGATGCCAACTGAGCTACATGTCCCGGCGCAACTACACTGGGAGAGGTCAGTGCGTCCACATCGTCCTCGGTGACGGCATTATCTGCCCAGGAAAAATATGCGACCAAAATGCGATTTTCTCCGGTTGATTGCTGTGACGAAATGGATTGATCTGATGAAAATTCTTGCGTAGAATCTGGCAGACTGGTGGAAACTGATCCACCGCTGCCTTGTACAGCATTGGAAGATGTAGATTCATCGCTGTTTACATTACATGCTGTCAGACAAAATGTCAAAACGGCTGTCAATAACAATACGATTGTTTTTTTCATATAAAGACCCTTCTTTCATTTACAGAATCGTTTTGGAGAAATGTTTCCCACAGTTTTCTTTTTCTGATTTCATTATAATTCAAAGAGCTTTTTATGTCTAATACCTATATTAAATGATGAAAAATACTTTTTAAGCATTTTTAAAGTGAAATGTCTTCGTCCTGTTGAAAAAAACACGTTTTGTTGCATTTGTCTGGGAGTTGCAAGGAGATCGATACTTCCCTATATAATGGCTCTGATCTCAGATGTTATATATACCACAAAGCGAAAGGGGTTGCCGCCTGCATATACAGACAACAACCCCTTTGGGATGCTAATTATATGAAAATACAAAACGGGATGTTTCAGTTTAGAGCGTCGTAATCCAGATATGCGCCCTTCATTGGGCTGGCCGCCAGTTCGCTGAACAAACGCAATACACCTTTACCATACTTACGTGCACGCGGCTTCCATTTTGCGCGGCGTTCAGCCAAGATCGCATCAATCTCTTCCGGTGTACGGCGTTCGCCATTCACACCCACAATGTTGAGCTTCCGGGCAAATACGTCGATTTCAATCAGGTCATCCTTTTCTACAAGAGCAATTGGACCACCATCTACAGCCTCAGGACTGCAATGACCGATGACCGGTCCTGTGGACGCGCCAGAGAAGCGACCGTCCGTAATCAATGCGATGCTGCGCCCCAATTCCTTATCAGAAGAAATGGCCTCAGAGGTATAGAACATCTCCGGCATACCACTGCCCTTCGGACCTTCGTAGCGGATAAATACTGCATCGCCCTTTTCTACTTCGTGATGAAGTACCGCAGCCAGACATTCCTCCTCGCTGTCAAACGGACGGGCACGGAGCACAGCCTGATACATTTCTTTCGGGCAGGCGGTGTGCTTGATAACGGCACCTTCCGGGGCAAGATTACCCTTAAGAATAGCAATCGAACCGTCCGTACCGATGGCTTTATCATAAGGACGGATGATATCCTGGCGAGTGATATGGCAGCCATAACGGGCATTAAACTGATCCAACCACTTTTCACATCGTTCATAGAAACCGTTGGCTTTCAGATCATCCAGATTTTCACCGACAGTTTTACCAGTAATGGTCATTGCATCGAGATGCAGATGATCGCGAATCTCTTCCATGATAGCCGGAACCCCACCTGCGTAGTAGAAGCATTCGGCCGGCCAGCGACCTGCCGGACGGACATCCAACAGATAATGTGCACCGCGATGGAGTCGGTCAAAGGTATCCCCCGTAATTTCCAGACCCAATTCATGAGCGATGGCGGGAACATGCAACAGACAGTTGGTCGAACCAGAAATGGCTGCATGCACAAGAATCGCATTCTCAAAGCTGTCCATGGTGATAATCTGGCTGGGACGCATTTCATCGCAACCTGCCATCTCAACCGCACGGCGACCTGCCTGCTGTGCGTATTCCAGCAGATCCGGGCTGGTCGCAGGCATCAAAGCGCTGCCTGGCAAGGCAAGCCCTAACGCCTCGGCCATGATCTGCATCGTAGAAGCTGTGCCAATAAAGGAGCAGGCGCCACAGCTTGGACAAGCATTCTGTTTGGCCCAATCCAATCTTTCCTTATCGATTTCACCCCGTTCGAATTTTGCACTGTACATACCGAGCTGCTCCAGTGTAAGCATTTCCGGTCCGGCATTCATCGTACCGCCCGGTACAACAACTGCCGGGATATCCACACGCATCAGCCCCATCAGATTGGCAGGCATTCCCTTGTCACAGCTTGCCAGATAGACGCCTGCATCGAATGGAGTGGCATTTGCATGGATTTCAATCATATTAGCGATCATTTCACGGCTAGCCAGACTGTAATTGATACCATCCGTGCCTTGGCTTTCGCCGTCACAAATATCCGTGCAGTAGTAGCGTGCGCCATAACCACCTGCTGCGGCAACGCCCTTGCGAACTTCCTCAACAAGGATACCCAGATGACCGCTTCCAGGGTGGCTATCGCCTGCGGTGCTCTCAATGATGACCTGCGGCTTTGCCAGATCTTCTGGCGCCCAACCAGTACCAATTCTCAACGGATCCAATTCAGGGGCTAATGTTCGCATCTGTTGGCTTTTCAAACATTTCATGGGAAAACGCTCCTTTTGATTTTCATTCTCAGCCTAAGAAATCGTCCACGCCAGGGCTGTTCCCCAGGCTCTATGTTTTAAATAAGTAAAAGATTTATGCAAAGAACGAGATGACCAGCGCAACGAGGAAACCGGTGAAACCGACCAAAGTCTCCATGATGGTCCAAGTTTTGAGAGTGGTCTTTTCATCCAAACCGACCAGCGACTTAACCAGCCAGAAGCCGGAGTCGTTGAAATGGGAAAGGACAGTAGAGCCGCCGGCAACGGCTGCCGTAATGCAAGCCAGATAGAGCGGAGACAATTCGCTGATGCTAGGGATAGCCGAAACAATACCGGCTGCCATTGTCATGGCAACAGTGGCGGAACCAACGCTGACACGAACCAATACCGCAACCAGGAACGCCAGAACAACCAATGGCAAATTCATGGAAGAAACCGCATTGCCAATCACATCACCAAGACCGGAATACTGGAGAACATAGCGAAGAACACCGCCACACGCAGTCACTAACATGATCAATCCAGTCGGTTCCAGGGACTTTGTCATAATGGTTTCCAGTTGTTCCAGGGTATACCCATGCTTCAGACCAAGCAAAAACATGGCAACGATTGTTGCAATAAGCAACGCAACAAACGGCTCGCCCAAAAAGCTGAATACAACTGAAACAATATGTTCTTCCGGCAACACCACACCACAAATCGAATCACAGATGATAAACAGCAACGGAATCATAATGATAGCAACAATCGTGCCAAACGGAGGAAGCTTCTCCTCTTCCATATTTTCCTGATTGGCGACGTGTTCAGGAACAGAGATCATGAATTTTTTGCCGCAAAAAGCGCCCCAGATCGGACCGGCGACGATCATCGCAAGCGTACCGCAGAAGATGCCGACCAGAATAACCCAACCCAGTTCAACATTCAGCATGGTGGCAACCAACACGGGTCCCGGCGTTGGCGGAATAAATGCATGACCGACAGCAAGACCTGCCAGCAGAGGAATCGCGTAATAAAGGGTGGAACGTCCTGTCCGCTTTGCCAGAGAAAAAGCCAGCGGGATCAGGATAATCAGACCGGCGTCAAAAAAGACCGGCATAGCTACAATCAAACCAGTAAATCCAAGCGCCCACGCAGCTTTTTTATCGCCGAATTTTTTAACCATCGTAACAGCAAGGGTCTGGGCGCCTCCTGAGGCTTCAAGGATCGCGCCAAACATTGAGCCGAGACCGATGAGTAGGGCGATACCCTGTAACGTGTTGCCAATACCATCGTTGACAGCCTGGATGATATCGCCGGCAGGCATCCCCGCGATCAATCCAATCGAGATTGCGCCGAGCAGGATAGATACCATAGCATGAATTTTGAATTTGATGATAAGAACCAGCAGGATGACTAGACCAATGATGGCAGCAAGAATCAGTCTGGTCGGATCGAGGGTCGTAACTTCAGCCACTTACATACACTCCTTTTCATTCTGAGGGGAATCAAGTAAATTGATCAGATGTTTGTTCCTGATTGCCCGAAAAAAACAGACAATCCACAGAATTTCTTTCTCTTTCATAAGACGTCTTATCTTTGTGGGATAAATATAGCATTTATCGCAAATAATTTCAATATATGTCAGATGTTTTTGGAATGTCTCTCTGTTTTCAACAAAAAAGAGGGGCTAAGCCCCTCGAAAAAACCTTAAAATTTAGACAATATGACGAAGTGTATGGTGAATTTGCTGAATTACGGCTGTGTCTGCGCGTCGCAATGGTCTGATGAATCCCTCTTTCCTGCATTCATCCCAGCCTTGTGTTCTTCCCAGAGACGGAGAATTTTTTGCCGGTTGAACGTCAGGTGGGTGATCATCGCGCACCGCGCACCAACGGAATCCTGTTCGAGGATGGAATGGGTAATATCCCGGTGGGTATCAATGGTTTCCTGCATAAGAGAGCGCCGGGTGATGTTGGCGAAAGTCATGACTGCTGTATTGATCACTGGCAATACCGTCTCCACCACTCGATTCCGGCTGCACCGCGCGATAAAGTTATGAAACTCAATATCAAGGGGAATATGGTCCTCTCCGGCGAGATAGGCGTGTTCCACCGCGTCGCAGAGAGAGACAAGCTGGCGCTTTTCCTCCTCCGTCGCATGATTGGCAGCCAACGCGGCGATCTCCGGTTCAAGCATCAGCCGAACCTCAAATAACTCAAGCGCCAGTTTGAACTTATCATCCAATAGGGACAAACCCAACGGATCTTCCTCAATGGTGCGATGACTTCTGACATACGTACCGTCCCCGCGGCGCACCTCCAGAATACCTTTGGTAACAAGTGCCTTTACTGCTTCCCGGATGGTACTGCGTCCGACTTGGAACATTTCGCCCAATTCAAATTCATTGGGCAATTTTTCACCGATTGAGATGGGGGTAGACTGAATATATTGCAGCAGGGCTTCCTCAATCTGTTCCCCCAGAAGCTTTTTTGCAGGTTTGGATTGTTCCATGTCTATATTTCCTCATTCCATAGCTAGAGTTTGTCATTGTGCATCAGGTTAATGATCCACTTCCGGAAGACGATTTATTTTCTCCTTTAGCTGTTTGGCAGGTTTGAACACCGGAACCTGCGCGGCAGGTATTTCAATGTGTTCTCCAGTGGATGGCACGCGTCCTGTCCGTGCGGCACGTACACGGGTCTCAAACACACCAAAACCGCTCACAAAAACCCGTTCACCCTGTGCCAGTGCATCACCCAAACAGCGGAACGTGAGATCAACCATCCGTTCTGCTTCCTTTTTGCGGATGCCAGCGCTTTCAGAAACCAACGCAGCGAATTCAGACTTTTTCATTCCTTGCTTTTCCCCTCGTTCCACAGATCATCCATTTCACGCAGTGTCATCGTTTCGATGGATTTCCCCTGCGCTGCCGCCGCGCGTTCCACATAGGAAAATCGGCGGATAAATTTCTCCGTTGTGGCATTGAGCGCACCCTCCGGGTCAGTATCTGCAAAACGTGCGACATTGACAACTGCAAACAGCAAATCGCCGATTTCTTCAGATAAATTCCCGTCACCAGTTTCTGCACGCTTGACCTCGTCCAGCTCCTCTTGTACCTTGTCCAGCGCACCTTTGATCTCATCCCAATCAAAACCAACTTTCGCGGCCTTATGCTGTACTTTTTCTGCACGAATAAGGGCAGGCAGGCTGCGTGCAACACTATTTAACGTGTCTGTTGTGCTTTGCTGTCCTTTTTCCACCTTTTTGAGTGCATCCCAGTTATTGAGGATTTCCTCTGTGGACGCAACATCCACGGTGCCAAAAATATGCGGGTGGCGATAAATCAATTTTTTACAGATACCGTCTGCGACATCGTTGATGTCAAACGTGCCCTTTTCTTCTTCGATGCGGGTATGGAAGACAACCTGAAGCAGTACATCCCCCAATTCTTCCCGAAGCAGATCGATGTCTTCATTGTCAATCGCTTCGCAGACCTCGTAAGTCTCCTCAATGAAGTTGCGGCGGATGCTATGGTGATCCTGCGCACGGTCCCACATACATCCATTTTCACTGCGCAGAATCTCCATGATTTTCAATAGATCCTCAAACTGATAGCGTTCCTTTATTGTAAAATCCATAACGATTTGTAAAAATCCTTTCTAAAATTGATTATGATGTCAGCCTCAACAATCGCGCCAACCGTTCTCCGCCCGGAAGCGGCAAAATATCCTCCGCATGGAGGGCATGCAGCCCGATGAGCAGAAGCGCATACAATACAATTGCTGTACCGATACAAAACACAACTGTAAGATTCAGCCCAATATGTGGCATCAGTGCGAGATACATCTGATATACAACCACAGCCATGCCGCAGGACGCCAATAATGGACGAAAAATGGCTTTTCCAAGTGGCGGAAACCAACCTGTCAACCGGACAATGGATAGAAGATTGAGCAACAATATGATGCTGTAACACACCAGCGTGCCGATGGGGGCGGCTGAAATGTTGTAATCCGGCATACCAGCCAATTGGAAACTGACCACAAATTTAACTGCACATGCGACAGCCGCCGAATAAACAGTCAAATCCGGACGCCCAAACGATTGTATAATTGCTGTGGTCACAGCAGACAATCCGACCAGGGGTTCAGCAATCCCAAGCAGGCGCAACAATGGTTCTGCCGTCATAACACCGCGTGGCTGTGATGCAAACAGCATGCGGAGCAACGGTTCGGACAATGCAAACAATCCTGCACCACACGGCAAGCAGACAAGCAATGTCAAACGCAATGAAGAAGTTGTCAATCGCCGTACCTGGCAGGTATTCCGCCGCGCATGCGCTGCCGACAGCGCAGGAAGTACACTGATCGCTACGGAATTGGACAATGCCTGAGGCAAATTAAACAGTGTCATGGCCATTCCAGTGTATGCGCCGTAGGCGGCCACAACCTCCTCGGAAGAAAATCCGGCGACAGGCAGGCGGCGGTAAATCACTGCCATATCCAAAAACCCAGATACGGTCATGACCGCTGCACCCAGCGTGACAGGTACCATCAGATGAAAAAGCTGCGGCAGAACAGACGGGTCATTTTGCCGGATATGCAGTACAGGGCGCACCCCGCGCCGTGTGCTCCAAAACAGATAACACATAGCAGCAAATTCTCCGCAGCTCACGCCGATGACCGCACCAACTGCGGCGCCAGTCATGCCAAACCCTCTGTCCAAAAAAATCCTGGCAAGTGCCAGCCCGATCACGAGCTTTCCCACCGCCTCGGCAACCTGAGAAATCGCAGTTGGGATCATATTGCCAGTGCCCTGATACCAGCCGCGCAGTGCCGACTCAAGCGTGACAAAAAAGATGGCAGGCGCGATTGCAACAAGACAGTACGCGGCATTTATGGATTCACCGAACAGACGGCAGATTGTGGGAGCAAAGCCCGCAAGCAACACAGACATCGCCAATGCCAACGCGCCAAACACTACCCCTGCATGCAGGACAACTGCCTGTGCCCGTTTGCGATCACCCAGTGCAAGCGCTTCAGATACCAAATGCGATTCCGCAACAGGAAGGCCGGCTGCACATACGACGAACAGCAGTGAAAAAAACTGCATGGCGAACGAAAACAATCCCATACCACTGTCGCCGATCAGATTGGTCAGAGGTACTTTGAACAGTGCACCGAGCAGCTTGACGACAACGCCTGACACGAGCAGCGCCATAGCGCCGCCGACAAAGCTTTCCCTTTGTTTCATCCCTACGCCTCCCTTGTCTATTCCTTATGATAGACAAGGTATGACGCAAAGGCGGACATTAGAAGCCATAGGGAACGGTTTATATATAGACGAATTACAGTTGAGCGCCGCAGCTACTGCAAAATGTGTCGTCCGATCCACATTCCCTGCCGCAGTTTGGACAGGTAGTTGTTGACTTAATCTGACTCAGCTTTTCGCGGATTGCAGCAATCTTATCCAGCTTTTCATCAATCAGCTCCAACTTGATCTGCAATTCATCCTGATTTCCTACTGTGCCGCTGTGCACAGCATACACCATCTTGCCGATTTCCTTATATAAGATCTCGATTTCCGTATTCAGATCGAAAATCAGAAGATTCAACCGGGTTGCCTCCATCACGTTGCTCGCAGTCTTCCCGGCTGTGCTGGCAGCCTGTGTTGCAACTCGTCCTGTGCGGTTGGCAAACAACTCCGCAGATACTCTGGCTTTTTCGAGAAAACCATTCACTTTCTTATCCATGATAAAGCTCCTTTCGCGGAAGCGGACATATGATTCGCCTCCGTATTTTTTTGTTGCATCCATATCAGCCAATGAATTCACGCAGGATGGACTGCGGCGGGATCAGTTCCAGATTTTCCAATCGTTCAAACTGATCGAGTGCGCGAACAAGGGATTCCAATCCTGCGTCGATCATCTCCTGATGATACGGTTCCGCTTCCTGACGGAACTGATTCATCAGGATACAACCCTCATAGGGCAAATAGGTATTGAGAATATATGCAGCCGACGGGATATAGGGTCTGATATACAGTCGTTCACCGCGCCGGACGGAACGCCACATACGGATTGTTTCTGAAATCGGTGCATCGCGGAAATTTCTGTCCCGGATCGCGCGCCTTACAAATCGCAGCTCATGCGGCGCCAATCGCCAGTCATTTGAGAGAACAACTTCTGTGCCAACCGCCATATATACGCCGATGGCATGTTCCCTGATTTTGCCGACAATGACCGTGTTGAGCGAATGAATCCCCTCGATCACAGCAATTTCACCTTTTCCCAAACGAACTTCTTCGCGTTCTTCGGTTCGCTGATGCGTCATAAAATCATATTTTGGAACCTCAATGGTCTTTCCCTCGCATAAGGCTGCCAAATGTTCACTGAGCAGCGGCAGATCCATACACAAAGGAGACTCCAGATCGTCTGCACCATCTTCATCCTTTGGAACGGGATAGGTGTTCTTGCTCAAATAATAATCGTCCATAGAAATGGAATGCGACCGGACACCTTTTCGCTCCGCAGCATCGCGAATTCGATGCGCTGTCGTGGTCTTTCCACTGGACGACGGCCCATTGAGCAATAAAATCATGCGCTCATTACACACTTCACAAATGTGCTCCGCAACGTCCTCGATTAAATTGGTATAGCTCTGTTCACAAGCATCGATAAATTCCACCGGATCACGGCGACAGCATTCATTGATGTCCTCAAGATTGAGATACTGCAAGCAAATCCCTCACAATTCGGAAGCCCAGACAAGCAATGCCTGCTTCCCTGCGTTGATTTTTTCCAATGAAACATTGTATTCATATGGATACTTCGGGTTGTTCATGCGCTGAATTTTTTTCCCGTCCGCGCGGAGCAGCTTGGTCATACCCCCGGCGCCGAGTGATACAATGGTTTGAAGCTCCTCCATCATATAGACATTGTACCAGCATTCATATCCCATTTTGCACCAGCCCACATTCTCAAAGCTGCCCGCCATAAACTTCTGACGATACAGATAATAAGGCGAATAACCGGCGGCTGTCAGCTTTCGAGATGCAATGTCGAGCATTTGACGTACTGCTTCGTGTTTTTCTGCATTGTGTGTGCGGTCGTGCTGATCTGCACCGCGTTTGGCAGCAAGCGTATGGACAGTAATATTTTCCGGATTCAACCCGATGAGTGTATCCATGGTATGTGCAAAGCTCTCCGGCGTATCACCGTCCAGCCCCGCAATGGTGTCCATATTGATCGCGTGGAACCCAATCCCTCGTGCCATTTCATAGGCATCTAACACGTCCTGTGAACTGTGATGCCGTCCAATTGCCGCGAGAACCTCGTCGTTCATCGATTGTGGATTGATGGAAATGCGATCGACGCCATGCCGCGCCAGCACACGCAGCTTTTCCTCCGTAATGGTATCCGGACGCCCCGCTTCCACAGTAAATTCTGTCATATACTGCAAATCAAAGGCATTTTGTACCGTATCCAACAGGCGTTCCAACTGCTCTGCTGACAGCGTGGTTGGCGTACCGCCACCGATATACATCGAGATAATATGCAGATCTGCCTGTTTTATGAGTTTACCTGTATGTGCGATTTCTGCGCACAGTGTATCCAGATAGTCCGCCATCAGCCTGCCCGCTTTCTCGATAGAATGGCTGACAAAGGAACAGTAACTGCACCGCGACGGGCAAAATGGAATGCCAATATAAATCGAAATATCTCGCGGTTGCAGCCGTTTTTTACAGTCCAGCGCAATGCCTGCGCAACGGATGGCGAGTGCTCGACGCGTCGGTGAGACATGATATTGCTCTGTCATCAACTGCGCGACCTGTGCCGGCGTATATCCCTTTTCGAGAAAGCCGCGCACAAATTTGGCTGGACGGACGCCAGTCAGCGACCCCCATTCGGGGACAACCTCCAAAAACGGCGTGACCGCTTGGAAAATTGCCGATTTAACTGCGTGTATCTGCGCACGTT
>CALWUF010000018.1 GCA_944384655.1 uncultured Butyricicoccus sp.
AATAAATTCTGAATAACATCCATTACTATATTACCTCCTTACTTAGTTACATCACAGAAAATATCACCATCAGGACCAACTTGTACCTGACCAGTAGAAGAATTATTAACAAGAGTAATAATAAAATGATTCTCCCTTTCATCCAGTTTGATACCATCGACACAATCAAACAGCCATTGAAAGCATGCCCCTTTGGAATAATGATTCAAAGACACATCATCTGTCCAGTTTTCCCAGCCTGTTGTCTCTGGTCCTATGTCAAGAAAAAGTACAAATTAAATATGCCATTTTTAGTGTTGAGTTACCCTGCTAAAGCTTCAGCTCTTTCATCTAACGCTGCATAGTATTCTTTTTCATACTGATCTGGCGAAAGATATCCACAATGGCTGTGTATCCGCACTGTGTTATAAAATGTTTCTATATATTCGAATACCAGCTTATATGCATGGCGGTAATTAAAAATTTTAAAACAGTTGATCCATTCCCTTTTCAATAATGCATGGAACGATTCAATACACGCATTATCCCATGGATATGCCTTTTTCGAATAGCTGTTTACCATTCCTTCTGTTGCTTTACGGAATGCATCCGATACATACTGGCAGCCTCTGTCCGTATGTATGATAAGCGGATGTGTAATTCCGCGGATTTTCTTCGCTTTCTCTATACTTTCCACTACATGGGATGCTTCCAGTGTTTCGCTCAAGACCCATGCGATGATTTTCCGGGAATACAGATCCATAATGCTGGTTAAGTATACAAAGCCGTCAAACGTCCAGATATAAGTGATATCCGACACCCATACAGCATCCGGCTGATCAGGATTAAACTGCTTATTCAGAATGTTATGCAGTTTCGAACTGAAATCAGAATCTATGGTTGTTTGTATATTTGGCTTTACCCATTGGGCTTTGATTCCCATCTGGCGCATGTAATTCGCGACAGTTTTCACTGCGATTTTTTTGCCGTTTTTCCACAATTCCCGTGTGATCTTAGGGGCTCCATAGTTCTGATGGGAATCTTCATAAATTTTTCGAATTTTCTCTTTGATCTCCCCACGATGTTTTTCCGTGGCAGAAGCACCTCTTTTTTTCCATGCCTGATAGCCGGATCGTGAAACACCAAGATGTTTCAGTACCCCGCTGACAGAGACACGGTGCTTCGCCGGACGCTGCTCCATTTCCACAATATACTCCGCTGTGGCAGTATAAACAGTCTCTGTCATTTTCCCAGGATACTGATGGCTTTTTTTAGGATCTCAAGCGCATCCTTTGTATCCCTTAGCTCACGCTGGAGACGGGCAATCTCTTTCGCCTCATCGCTGGAATAATTTCCAGACCCCCGTGTTGGTACATTCCCTTCGTGCTCTCTCGCTGCTCGAAGCCACGTCTTGAGAGCGGAATCACTGATTCCCAGATTCTCAGCCGCTTTCTGAAGCGAGAGCTCTGAATGATCCAAACGATACCTTACTGCATTCTCCTTAAACTGTTGATCATATCTGCTACCCTTTGCCATGCCTGTACTGCCTCCTTCTTTTTATCTTTCTTATCATACATGATTTAGGTCTGCATGGCATCTTTACTTTGTACTATTTTTATACTACCACTAGTCCAACTCCGACAATTTCCGTCAGTCTTCCATCCAGGGTGTTATGAAACGCATTAAGGCGAAGGGGGCAAAGGTCGTCATCTATGAGCCCGCACTGGAGGATGGCACTACCTTCTGCGGCAGCCTTGTGGTCAATGACCGCGAGAAGGTCAAAGAACGGAGCCAGGCCATCATTGCCAACCGCGACGATGCCTGCCTGGACGATGTGAGCGAGAAAGTCTATACCAGAGATATATTTAGACGAGACTGAGAACAATAATGTGTACAAACGAGCTGCTGTCCCATGATGGTGGCTCGTTTTTGTTTATCTTTGCATGCTGCCGTGTACCCTTCAGCCACCTTCGTGATAGTTTTTGCTTGAATGAATCTCAGCTATGATTGGCTGAAGATATCTTTCATCCGTCCAATCGCACGCTGCATCACCAGCTTCCATCAATGCTTTTTCCCATACTTCATACTCCTCAGGATTCTTTTTTTCAATTGTTTTTCTTAACAGTTTGCACAAGTTTTTATCTACAAAGTTCATGGCGTCCATATCCCATGCGCCTCTGCAATAAAAGCAGGGGATATTGGATAAGTCGCCCTTGAAATTATGTGCCACAAGTTGTTGGAACATGTTTTCTTCATAGGGTGATGCCCCGACGCAGAATGTGATGATTTTTTTGGTATGTAATTTGTGTATATTCTTTTTTAAAAAAGATAAGCCTGCAATACCCGAGGCGTAGATTCCGCCGCCCAAAACAATGACATCAAATGTTTCAATTTGCTGAACAGTGGCTTTTTTGGTTTCCATACAGGAAAATCCAGTCTGTTGGGAGAGCCAGGTGGCATATTTTTTTGTCGCTCCATATTTGGATTGATACAGGATGATGCCGGTCATAACAATACCTCCTTGGATTGTCATATCTTTATTTTGTACAGCTTCCCACTCAATGGGAAGTTGTTATATTCTATTATCCGAAATGAAATGGAATGAATCGGTGGAAAAGGAATGCAAGCACAACACGCATGCCGACCATATGTATTATAACAGTTTCTGCACGCCATGGCATTACGTATCAAATAAAACCGAATAATAAAAGATCTCCAGCCGATCAGGGCTGGAGATTCAAGCGTTGTGCTGTTCACAGAACAGACGGGGGTATGATGCCGTCAGTTCATCAGACCATATTCCAGTTTTGCCGTCAAGATGCGCATAACGCTCTCATCGATGCGCGATTCGGTGATGTCCCCGTTTTCAACCGCCTGATAGAGCGCCGTGTAGGCATCATCGATGCTGGGCGGACACAGCAACATATCCACACCCGCCTGGACTGCCATCACTGCGGCCTCACCATTGCTGTAGTTGTCTGTAATTGCGCCCATATCCATGCCATCGGTGATAACGATGCCGGTATATCCCATCTCATTGCGCAGTAAATCTGTGATGACTTTAGAGGACAGGGAACATGGCACATCATCCAACTCTGTAGCAGTCATATGGGACACCAATACAAATGCTGCATTCTGATCGATACCTGCTTTGAATGGCTTGAGGTCGCATTCTTTGAATTCTTCCAGTGTGCGATCTGTTTCAGATGTACCTTCATGCGAGTTGGTTTGTGTGCTGCCGTGACCCGGAAAATGTTTGAGCGCAGCCATAACACCATTTTCCTGCAAGCCCATCACTTCATTTTCGACCATAAGAGAGACAATATTCGGATCGCTGCCAAACGAACGCGCGCCAATTTCAGTATTGTTTTCATTGGTCAATACATCGGCAACCGGTGCAAAATCTACATTGAATCCCAAACCACTGATATCTGTGGCGAGTGTTTTTCCGATGTCATATGCTTCCTGTGCGTCGCCTCGTTCGCCATAAGACGCCATATTGTCGAACTTCGTCGTACCCAGTACATCAGCAATGCGTGCGACTGTACCGCCTTCTTCATCCACACCCATGAACAATGCAATATTTGCGCCGGCAGAACGGGCATATTCCTGCGTATTGTTGAGCATGGTTGAAGTCTGGCTTGTACCCTGAAAATTTTGTGAAAAATAGATGATGCCGCCGACCGGTTTGTCTTCAAGCGCCTGGCGTGTTGCATCGCCGGCACGGACAGCCCTGCTGACATTGGTCAGCGATTCCGGACGCACAAACATCATTTGATAGATTTTCTGTTCGAGCGTCATGCCGCTCAGGATTTCCTGTGCACGTTTCTGATCAGCGGTGAGTTGAACGGGCTGGTCTGACTGTGTGGAGGACTGCTGATCGGTATTCAGCAGTACAGATGGTGTACCGGCAGGAGCCTGTTCCGGGTGAGATTGGATATAACTCACGGCAGCGGCACAGGCGATTACACAGATTGCCACTGGGATGAGCAGCAAGTATCGTTTTTTCATACGAATGCATCCTTCCTGTTTTTTTGCTTATAGTCCTTTTCCAAGTATACCGTATAACTTCACAAAGTTCTACCAGATTTCACAAAATATCGTCAGCTTTCGCCAGATTTCTCTGCTTTACACGTTGGAAGACGACGTGCTATAATGAAGCCGGACAGTTTGACAATGATTTGAGAGACAAAGGAGCAAACATGATCTTTTCCCCAATTAAGCTCATCGGGCTGGATCTGGACGGCACGCTGCTCGGTACAGACAGCCAGGTGCATGAATGCGAACGCCATGCGCTCCAACAGGCCAGACAGGCAGGTGTTGCCACAGCCCTGTGCACAGGGCGTTCCATGCTCGATTCCACTGCACATGCAAAAGCAGCAGGTGGGGTCGATTGGATCATTACAGAAAATGGAGCACGTGTGACTTCGGCTGCCGGAGAAACCATTTATCGGCATACGATGACACGCCAGCACATTGAATATCTGTTGGCGCTGTGTGAGATGCATGGTGTTGAACCGAGCTTTTACGGCGAACATACCATCTGGTATGGCGCACAATGCAAGGCATTTTTTGATGAAATCATCCGCATCCGCGGAGGTCTCGCGATTGACCTGTCCCATTACAGCTATGTGCATACACCGGAGCAATGGCATGCGTTGTCCAATGAGACCATTTTTAAGGCAATTGTCTATGGCGATGCGCACGATCTCGACCAATGGTTGACGGATTTAAAGGCATGTGATCTGTTTGAAAGTGAACCGTCCCTATTTTGCGGTTTGAAAAATATTGAAATCAATGCCAAATACACAGACAAGGGTACGGCGCTGTTACAATTGGCAAAGCATCTGGATCTGACTGCCGGGCAGGTCATGGCGTGCGGCGATAGCGACAATGACCGCACCATGCTGCAAGCTGCCGGATTGGGAGTCGCTATGGCAAACGCACCGGAACATATCCGTGCGCTCGCAGATGTCACCACAGATACCAATGACAACCATGGTGTCAGCCATGCGATTGAGCGATATGTCTTGCGACGCCGTACATAAGCGGCTCACAGCCGCACGCGTTGTCCTGTCATCCCATACACCGGTATGATCCAAACAAGCCGGAATAAACCGTACACCGCGAAAGGCACAGCAAACCTGTACCTTTCTTTTTTATTTCTTCAAAATATGATAGCGGATATAGTTAAACGTCGCTTCTTCCCCCTGCTCTGCAAGCATGGTCAGCATTTGCTCGAGCAGTGCACGGGTTTCCGGATGCATCAGATAATGTGTTTTGGATTTTTCATAGTATGCCAGAGGCGATTGATCCGTATATTTGTTACCAAGATAGGTTTTACTCGCGGCGACACGATCACAGAACATTTCCGCAACATAATGGATCGGCATTTTCATACCGGCAAGTGGGCTTTCCTCTCCGAGAGAGTAATCAATCCAATATTCCAGGTGATGTTTATTGCGCCCTTTGTGATGCAGCCAGGCGCTGCTGTACCCGCGATCCATCCGTTCCGCATTGTTCGGGCTTTGGAAGCCCTGGTAATATTTTGCCCCGACCATGAATTCCACCGGACTGTATTTGGATAAATCGTGCATCAATCCCTGTTTGTATAAGCCCAGGCGGAAACAGTGGCGGCAGACCAGCATGCGATGCCGGTTCACCGTGCGCAGATGGCGCAGCCATTTGGGTTGATTTTTCGGATCTGTCAGTGCGGGGATATGCAGTTCAATCGGTTTCATAACCCGACTCCTCTCATACTGTGGATTCCGCCAGCGTATGGCATTTGTTGTGCATTTCTTCGTCGTCGATCAGCGCCAATGTCATCGGCAAGCGCAATGTACCGAGCGTTTGCCCGTCGGAAACCGGATGGAGTTGTGCGCCTTCCTTTCCAAATGAACAGCGGCACAGGGTCCAGTGTGTGCCGGTCAGACCAAATTGCCGTGCAACGGACTGTGCCGTTTGAGCCAATGTTGCCTGCGGTGCCTGCATCATCATTTCTTCCAGATAATCTGTTTTGAGTACGGGTGCGTTGTCATCCAGCCAGATGAGTACCGCCCGTCCGCGAAGTTCTTCTTCAAACATATCTCCAGACCTCCATTGTAAAAACAGATTGAGCCAATCGAGAAAACCCCCGACTTGTACGCGCAACCGGACCATTGCATCCAGTTCTTTCTTTCATGATAAAGATAAATCGGGTTTCCAATGACTTTGATTCATATCCACAATATACCGGTGTTGGGAAAATGTCAATAGATGTTGAGTATTTGTCGTTTCTGTTGGTCGTTTCAAACCTTTTATGCATATATTTTACAAACTTCACGTATTCAGCCATATGAAATTAGGAATCATTGCCCTTCCTATTTTTAATATTTTATGGTATACTATTGCGATATAAGGGGATGGGGGGTATCCCATCCAACGCCGCTGCACACGGCGAAATCATTGCGGCAGGATCATACAGCCTGTCTGCCCGGAACCAAGCGCCAGAGCTGCCGTGCAGGGTATGCTGACGAGGTGGAAGTGATCGAACGTTCGGCGGATGCTTCCCGCCCGGCTGGACACGCGGGCGAAGGTGTTTTTACAAACCCTGTGGGAAACCGCAGGTACAGAAGGAAACACAACAGTGTCTCAAAAATTTTTATACCTCGGAGGTAAATGAACTATGTGTGGAATCGTAGGATATGCAGGCTATCATGAAGCGGCGCCGTTCCTGTTGGCAGGTCTTCAAAAGCTGGAATACCGCGGCTATGACTCTGCCGGGATCGCAGTTTTTTCCGACAAAGTGCGTACCATGAAGTCACAGGGGCGTCTGGCAACCTTGCGTGAGAAAGTGGATGCAGTGGGCGGTATCCCGGGTACGCTCGGCATCGGTCATACCCGTTGGGCAACCCACGGCGCACCCAATGACATCAATTCCCATCCGCATACCAGCATGAGCGGACGCATTACCGTGGTACACAACGGTATCATTGAAAATTATATCCCGCTGAAAGAAGAGTTGGAATCCCAGGGCGTTGTCTTCCGTTCGGAGACGGATACGGAAGTCGTGGCACAGTTGTTTGATAAGCTGTATGACGGCGATCTGGTCGGCACGCTCATTCAGGTCATCGGACGCATCCGCGGTTCGTATGCACTGGGCATTTTGTGCACCGATTATCCGGATACCCTGCTTGCCGTCCGCAAGGACAGCCCGATGATTATCGGACTCGGCGAACATGAAAATTATATCGCATCCGATATCCCGGCAGTGCTCGACCATACCCGCCGGTATTATCTGCTCAATGACAATGAAATTGCCGTCATCAAAGCGGATTCCGTCGAATTGATGGATACCGATCGCAATCCGATTCAGCGCGACGTATATACCGTCGATTATGACATTTCCGCAGCGGAAAAGGGTGGCTATGATTACTTCATGATGAAGGAAATCAAGGAACAGCCGATGGCATTGCGCACGTGCATCGGTTCGCGCATCGATAACGGCGATATTCGTCTGGATAAAATCCGTCTGACAGAGGAACAGATCAAGAACATTGGACGCATTCATATTGTTGCCTGTGGTTCCGCCTGGCATGCAGGTATTGTCGGCAAATATGTCATTGAAGAACTGACACGCATTCCGGTTGAAGTCGATCTGGCATCTGAATTCCGGTATCGCCGCCCGATTCTCAGCCGCAATGACCTGTGCATCACCATCAGTCAGTCGGGTGAAACGGCTGATACATTGGCGGCGCTGCGCGAAGCAAAAGCAAATGATGTGCATGTTCTGTCCATCGTCAATGCAGTGGGCAGCTCGATTGCCCGCGAGAGTGATGACGTTCTATACACCATGGCCGGTCCGGAAATCGCCGTTGCCACCACCAAGGGCTACAGCACGCAGCTCGCAGTGTTGTATTTGCTTGCCCTCAAGTTTGGCAAAATCCGCCAGACCATCGATCAGAAGACGGCTGAAAAGCTGATGCATGCAATGGAAATTTTGCCGGATCAGTTGGAACGCCTGTTTGCCGATGAGGAGGCGCTCAAGGAACTCGCCAAACAGCATGCCGCGAAGGATCATGTCTTTGTCATCGGTCGTGGCATCGACTATGGCGCATCTCTGGAAAGCTCCCTGAAATTGAAGGAAATTTCTTATGTGCATTCGGAAGCCTATGCGGCGGGTGAGCTGAAACATGGCACCATTTCTCTGATTGAAGAGGGTACATTGGTTGTCGCTGTTGCAACACAGGATCAGTTGTATGAAAAGCTGGTCAGCAATGTCAAGGAAGTCAAGGCGCGCGGCGCATATGTTGTTGCCATCGTCAAGGAGGATTGTACGGATATTGAAGGCGTGGCAGATCAGGTCTTCTACATCCCGAAGACCGAAGATATCTTCACTTCCACGCTGACGGTAGTCCCGATGCAGTTGTTCGCATATTATACGGCGATTGAGCGCGGCTGTGATGTCGATAAGCCGAGAAACCTGGCAAAATCCGTTACGGTTGAGTAAAAAATATCTGTAGAATTGCAAAAGACCTGTCTCCTTGGAGGCAGGTCTTTTTGTGTCGATCAACCGGCGCTTTCTCTGCAGCAGACCGATTGTTTTGTCAAGTGGATTTTCCACAGGCTGTGGAAAACTCCGTGCAAAATTTAGTCGTTGACATAAGCGGCAACGATCTGACCGATATACATCTTGTGATAATCGGTATCTGTATAAGCTTTGTCGAAAATTTCCTTGTCGAGGAAGTTTTCCGGCGGCATTTCACTGGCATACATCTTTTTGCAGACGATGGTATACGCAGCTTCTTCAAAGGTCGGGCAGCCATCGACAAAGGCAGCGGTTAACCCGGATTCTTTCAGCTTGTCGATATCCCGACCGGACTTGGAGCCTGCCAGATTGAGGGCGTCCTGATGACCCGGTTTGAGTGCGGTCAAGGTGAACATGTCATGGTTCTCCATATAATTTATGGTGTGACGCGAATGGCGGACATAGACAGTGACCGCCGGCTGAAACCACAGTTCACCCATCATACCCCAGTTAACAGTCATGAAATTGAAATCGGACGCACTGCCTGCGGAAAGCAGCATCCATTTGTTGCATACTTCGTCGATGATATTGCCTGGAAGCTCTGTCGGCTCGATTTTACGGAAAGACATGATTCCATACCTCCAAATTTTATTGTTATTGTTATACTACTACAGACCCGGTCGTACATGCAAGGGGAAACACGGCTGTTTTTTTATAATTTTTGTCGCAATTGAATCTGCATCCAGTCGTCCTTTGTGATCAGCACCTGTCGGGGTTTTGAGCCTTCAAATGGACCGACAATGCCGCGCTGTTCCATTTGATCGACCAGGCGCGCGGCGCGTGCATACCCCAGTTTCAGGCGGCGTTGCAGCATGGATACAGATGCCTGTCCGGATTCCACCACAATGGTAATCGCCTGCGGCAGCAGATCATCTTCATCTTCTGCGGAGGAATAACCGCCGGATGCGCTGTCCGCTTCTGCCTGCCGTTCAATATGATCCATCACTTCCTGTGAATATTCTACGTCAGAAGTGGATTTGACATGTGCAATGACACGTTCAATTTCTTCGGAACTGACGAAACAGCCCTGGATGCGCACCGGTTTGCTCATACCGATGGGGGAATATAGCATATCACCTTTGCCGATGAGTTTTTCCGCGCCAGTGGTATCCAAAATAATGCGCGATTCGACCTGGGATGCAACTGCAAAGGCGATACGGGATGGGATGTTGGATTTCATAATGCCGGTGATGACGTCGGCGGACGGACGCTGTGTGGCAACAACGAGATGCATACCTGCGGCACGTGCTTTTTGTGCGATGCGGCAGATAGACGTTTCAACTTCTTTCGCAGCGACCATCATGAGGTCTGCCAGCTCGTCGATCACAATGACAATCTGGGGCAATACTTCCAACTTTTGTGCAAACGGTTTGATGTCGTCATCTGCTGCGGCGATTTGTTCCATATGGAGGCGCACCTGACGGTTGTAATCGCCCAAATCGCGCACACCTGCCGCGGCAAACAGTGAATATCGGCGTTCCATTTCTCCAACTGCCCAACTGAGAGCGCCGGACGCTTTTTTTGAATCCGTGACAACGGGGATGAGCAGATGTGGGATGCCGTTGTAATTGCCCAATTCGACCATTTTCGGATCGATCATAATGAGCCGCACATCTTCCGGCGAAGATTTGTACAGCAGGGAAATCAAAATGGAATTGATACAGACGGATTTACCGGAACCCGTTGTACCGGCAATGAGCAGATGAGGCATTTTTGCCAGATCAATGACCTGTGAACTGCCGGTGATATCCTTACCGAGTGCGACAGCCAGCTTTGCGGGCGACTGTTCAAATGCGCGGGAAGAAAGGACATCGCGCAATGAAACCATCTGGATATGTTTGTTTGGCACTTCGATACCGATGGCAAGTTTGTCCGGAATCGGTGCAATGCGCACAGATTCGGCGCCAAGCGCCAATGCGATGTCGTCGGACAATGCCGTGATACGGGAAAATTTAATGCCGCGTTCCATCTGCATCTCAAAACGTGTGACCGATGGGCCGCGTACAATGTTGATGATCTGCATCTCGATGCCGAATGAAGCGAGCGTATCCACCAACCGTTCGGAACTGTCTTTCAATTCACTGCGCACGCCTGCACTGGACGTGCGCGGTGCAGCCCTGAGCAGATCGACAGATGGGAATCGATATTCCTGTACGGTAGTTCCCATGGCATCGGTGATTTCCTGATGTACCTGTGCCTGTATGTCACGGTCAGATGACGTTTTGGGTTTTGTTTCCAGCGGTGCAGGCGGTGCGTCATCTTCGGTGCGCCAGGGCGGCGTATCGTCGTCCCAGGGAGGCGTATCCTCCCGTTCTCCCGGCTCTTCCGGCAATACATCTGCCAAACGGCGGCGCTGCTCCATGCGGTGCTCATAACGCGTACGTGCATGTTCCAGTGCTTCGGATTCCATTGTTGGACTGTCAGTCGCCTGCTGTGGGGAAAGATCGGTTTGCTTTGCTGCATGCTGGATTTTCGCGAGTTTTGCCGCTTTGCGTTTTGCCCGCTGATTGCGCAGGAATGCAAATAAGCTGCCGCGTTGTTTGGTTGGATTTGCGCCCTGCGTGGATTTTTTCGTCCGTTTTGCGGGGGCGACGGTCATATCCTGTTCGCGCAGTTCCTGCGTATCCTCCGCAATCAGATGGGACAACCATCGGTACAGGCGCACAGGCGTGGTATTGCATACGATAAATACGTATACGAGCATGATGAGCGCCAGCAGGATTTTTGCACCGGTCGAACTCAGCAGGAACGACAGGATCACAGCCAGCATACCGCCGATGACACCGCCTGTGCGCAGCGCCATGCCTTCCTCCCACAGATGAAGGATGGTAGTAAATGAAATAGACATTGGTTCGAGAAGGATACACTGTGCCAGTGCACCCCATAAAATGGGGAATGTCAGGATACACAGCACGCGCAGGCGCAGTGGCTGCATATCACACAGGGCGAATATACCTGCCAGGCACAATGCGACCCAGAAGATCTGGGTACCCCAGCCCATCAATCCGCCGCACAGCCGCAGCAATCCGTCGAGCAATACACCATCCATGCGACACATCGCCAGAGCCACCAGGACAGCGAGCAGCAGCAGACCAAAGCCTGCGGTCATATGATTGCATAGGGAGGCAGTCTGTTGTTTTGCGGCGGAAGTCCGACGTGCCGCAGACGATGCCGTTCCTGTTTTTTTTCGTGTGGCGCTGCTGGACGATGTGCGTTTGCGCGCACCGGTATTGCCGCCCGTTTTTTTGCGGGTGGATGTGCTTTTTTTCTTTGTTGAAGATTTTTTTGTTGCTGCCAAAAAAGATTACACCTACTTTTCCGGGGGGAACAGCCCTGATCATCAGGGAGATAGACGATCCCCAAAAGATACAGACGGATGGAGTTTTTTGAAATGGTACGCCGCGATTCGCGCCGGTTGTACAGCGTGCCGTCTGATTATGCACTGATATCGTACCATAAAACCGAAAAAATTGCCATATTGCCCGTTGCATTTTTATTCCGAGATATGTATTCTATAATAGACAGGAAAAAAGTGCCCCAAAAATTCTGTATTTTTACCGATATGACAAAAGAAATTTTTGCCGTGTTTACAATTGTTCATACTTTTGTAATAGCCGCCTGTTATACTTTTCGAGAAAGGAAAACAGTGCTTTGAATATTGCCATCGTTCTCAGTTATGACGGCACAGCCTATCATGGCTGGCAAACCCAGAAAAATGCCGTCACTGTCCAGAAGACTGTGACGGATGCGATTGCATCTGTTCTGGAGCAGGATATTTCTGTTTCCGGCGCCGGGCGCACGGATGCCGGTGTACATGCCCGCCGGTATGTCGCCAATTTTCGCGCCAACTGTACGATTCCCATGGACCGGCTTCCCCTTGCCATCAATTCCCATCTGCCGATGGATATTGCGGTATCCGGTGCAACGGTCGTTCCGGATTCGTTCGACGCGCGGTTTTCATGCACACGCAAGGAATATACCTACCTGATCTATCCGGGCAGGATTCGTGATCCCTTCGCAGTCAGCCGCAGTTATTTTTACCCGTATCCGTTGGATGTCCGGGCAATGCAGCAGGCAGCCGTGCATTTTATTGGCAAACAGGACTTTGCCGCCGTGCGCTCCATGGGTACGCCGGTCAAATCGACCGTGCGTGAAATTTTTACCTGTTCGGTGGATACTGTCGGACAACTCGTGCGGATCCGCGTTTCAGCGGATGGATTTTTATATAATATGGTGCGCGCGATCTCCGGCACATTGCTGTATGTGGGACAGGGTAAGTTCCCGCCGGACGGCGTGCGGCACATCCTCAGCAGTTGTGACCGCGAACAGGCCGGACCGACCTTACCGCCGCAGGGATTGTACATGAGCCGGCTGTGGTATGACAATACGCCGGAGCTGGATGCGTTTCAATTGGCAGACGAATGGGGCATATCGGGAGGGCTGTTATGACAAACAAACTCAAGTTCCCGCGGCGGAAATCCCGGCGTGATTATCTTCTGTCGATCAGTCAGGATCCAAAACTCAGGATGATTTACCGCATTCGCCATTATACCGGCTGGGTGCTTGCCATCGTTTCCGTTTTGTTTTTTGTACTCAATTTACAGTTGTTCACGCCTGCCAGCCTGAAAAATATTTATTCGTCGCTAAAAGCGGCATCGCGTGTCTCCGCAGGTGATACGACTGTGATCTCTTATCCGTCTGGCACAAGCAAGTGTATTCTGCCGTTCGGCAATGGGCTGGCCATATGCAGTGACAAGACGCTGAATTTTGAACTGCCGAGCAATTACTCCCAGATGGAGATGAATCTCTCCTATGCCAATCCGGTTATGCGCGCATCCAATCAGTATTTGTTGGTGTTCGACCGCGGCGCGTATCGGTTTACCGTAACCAATACGCTGTCTGAACTGTATTCCCAGACGATGCAATCGCCTGTGACCAATGCGGACATCTCTGCCAACGGCAGCGTTGCGATTGTGACCGATGAAGCGGGCTATAAAAGCGCTGTCACCGTCTACAATATCGACAATGAACAGCTATACAAATGGTCATCGCCCGACTATTATATTATGTCGGCGGTGCTCTCGCCGGATGGTGAGCGACTGGCACTGTTCTGCTTCCGGCAGGAAGGTTTGACGTTACAATCCAGGTTGTTTTTCACCGATATCGATTCGACTGAAAAACCGAGCGAAAGCGAATCCATTACCAATGTGGATATGAATGGCAGTTTGGTACTCGGCATGAAATATCTCGGCAACAATACGGTGTGTGTTGTCTGTGACAACGCGACCTATGTGGTCTCGCGCGGCGGACAGATCCGCTATCAAACGGAATATCAGCCGGAATCGCTCATTGCCTTTGACTTGTCCGACGACTGCGTCGCCCTGGCGACGGAATCTTATTCCCAATCCAGCCGTGCTGATATTGTGCTGATCAATGCGCGCGGTACAGCTTCACGCAAACCGCTGAGCCTGTCCGAAGAACCGGATTCCATCAGCTATTATGACGGACGGCTGGCTGTGCTCACAGGTGATACTGTCACCTTTTATTCCAAAAGCCTGCGTGAAATCGACCGACAGACCGATCTCGCGGGCGTATCTCGTGTCTATATGCGCTCCGGCGGCATAGCCATTGCGCTGTGCGGCGACCAGGCGCGTGTATTGAATATTGGAAATCCCCTCAAAGATCTCAATTCCGACGGCACGTGACTGTCGGGAATTTTCAGAAAGGACGGAATCTGTTATGACCACAATAGACTGGATTATCCTGCTCATCATTGTTTTATATGCTTTTTTCGGCATGCGGAGAGGCTTTGTGGCTACGGTTGCGTACACCTTCGGCTCACTGATTTCTCTGGTTGTCGCGCTGATTGCCGCTTCCTATTTCAAAGAGCCTGTGGCCGAATTCATTCAGCCGTATGCATCCGGCTCGATTGCAGAACGCATGCCTGAATTGACACAGATCGTAGGTTCTGTGGAGGAGACGTGGAATGGAATTTCCGGTTATTTGCAGGGCATTCTTACCTCGAATGGCGTTTCACTCGATGCGCTGCAATCGAGCGACGATCCGCAGCAGATGCTGAACGCTGCAATCACCCAATCCATGAGCGAAATCATTGCCTATATTCTGATCTTTATCGTCGCATTCTTCCTCAGTAAATTCGCTCTTCATATGATTGTATCTGTACTTGGTATCCTTACCAGCCTGCCAGTGCTGCATACATGCAACGCGTTGCTTGGCGGTCTGCTGGGCGCGGCTACCGGTCTGATTTTGTGCACCTGCGTTCTGTGGGCGCTCAAGCTGTTTGTACCCGCTGTTTATTCTGATGTCGGGTTCCTCTCACCGTCTGTCATGGAGAATTCTACCATAGCCCGCCATCTGGTGGGGTGGAATGACGGTGTTTCCCTGTTTGAATCCAACCCGACAGAGGCGTAAATGGTCCTACTGTTTTTTATGGGGGCGTGCTTCCCATATTCATCATTTATTCTTCGCACGCCCCGGAAAGGAAAAATATCCCTATGCATATGCCACTTTGTTCCCGCTGCCACAAAAATGTGGCAGTCGTGTTTATTTCTAAAATGGAAGATGGTTCCGCATCCAATGAAGGCTACTGCCTGAAATGTGCGCGTGAACTTGGTCTCAAACCGATTGATGGTCTGATGCGTCAGATGGGCATCACGGAGGATGACCTCGACCAGATCACCAATGAAATGACCAACATGCATGCACTCGCAACCACCGAATCCGACGACTATGAAAATGACGACGAGTTGGACGATGACAGTGCCCAGTCGGATGCCGATGACTCGTTTGACTTCGGACGCACCCACACGTTCCCGTTCCTGGAAAAGATGTTTTCACAAAACGGCGACCCGTCTACAGGGCATGACACCCAGAACGGCAGCGCAACGGAAACGGAAGAAGATCGCCGCCGCAAGAAAAAAGAGGCGAAAAAGCGCAAGAATTTGTCTGCGTATTGTACCGATCTGACCATGCGCGCACGTCGTGGTCAACTGGATGCAATCATTGGTCGTGAAAGTGAGACCGAGCGCGTCATCCAGATCCTCAATCGGCGGCAAAAAAACAATCCATGCCTGATTGGTGAACCGGGCGTGGGCAAGACGGCGGTTGCAGAGGGGCTTGCCATCCGCATTGCAAATGGCGACGTCCCATATAAGTTGAAGAATAAAGAAGTTCACTTGCTCGATTTGACAGCGCTTGTCGCGGGTACGCAGTTCCGCGGGCAATTTGAAGGTCGTATGAAAGGGCTGATCAACGAGGTCAAGGCGCTCGGCAATATCATTCTTGTCATCGATGAGGTACACAATATTGTCGGCGCAGGTGATGCAGAAGGTTCCATGAATGCCGCCAATATTCTCAAGCCGGCGCTTTCGCGCGGTGAAATCCAGGTCATCGGCGCGACGACCTTTGCGGAATATCGGAAGTATATTGAAAAAGACGCCGCATTGGAACGCCGGTTCCAACCGGTTTCCATCCATGAGCCCTCTGTTGCAGATACTGCAAAAATTTTGATGGGTGTGCGCGGTTATTATGAAACGTTCCATGGCGTACAAATTTCAGATGCGATTTGCCAGCAGGCGGCGGCGCTGTCTGAACGCTATATTACGGACCGCTATTTGCCGGACAAGGCGATTGACCTCATCGACGAGGCGTGTTCCCGTCTGAATCTGGATAGCCCGGCGACTGCGGAAATCCCTGTGCTCACCGACAAATTGGAAGCCATTCACCGCGAACAGGAAGATCTGTTGCAGCAGGAACAGAACAATGATGTGTATGCACATATGGCGGAATTGAAAAGTCTGGAACTTCAGACGGAAAATAAACTGGTTGAACTTCGCCAAATTCCTGTGCCCGAATTGACAAGTGAACATTTGGCTTCCGTCATTGAGCTGTGGACGGGCGTACCGGCTTCTAAAGTTTGTGAGCAGGAATTTTCCCGGCTTGCCGGACTGGAAAAGCGGCTGCATACTCGTGTTGTCGGTCAGGAAAAAGCTGTCACCGCGGTAGCGCATGCCGTGCGCCGTTCGCGTGCCGGCATCAGCCCCAAACACAAACCGGTTTCCTTCCTGTTTGTCGGTCCGACCGGCGTGGGCAAAACGGAGCTGGTCAAGGCATTGGCGGAAGATCTGTTTGACACACCGGAATCATTGATCCGTTTGGATATGTCGGAATATATGGAAAAACATACCGTATCCCGCCTGATCGGTTCCCCTCCGGGTTATGTCGGATTTGATGAGGCCGGTCAGTTGACAGAAAAAATTCGCCGCAGACCCTATTCGGTTGTCCTGTTCGATGAGATTGAAAAGGCGCATCCGGATGTGTTGAATATCCTGTTGCAGGTGCTGGACGACGGACGTATTACGGATGCGCAGGGGCGCACAGTATCTTTTGAAAATGCGATCATTGTGATGACGTCCAATGCAGGCTCTGACCGTTCCGGCGGTTCCATGGGCTTTGGCAAGACGCTTTCGGAACAGAATCAGGACCGTGCGCTCAAAGCATTGGAGGAAATCATGCGTCCGGAGTTCCTCAACCGCATTGACGATATCATTTCGTTTGACCATCTGACAAAGGATGATTTCAGAGGCATTGCAGCGATTATGTTGGAGCAGCTCCGGGATTCTCTGGCAGAGAACAACATCCGCCTGACATGGGATGATGCGCTTATAGATTATCTGGTTGACCAATCCTTTTCCGTCAAGTTTGGCGCGCGCAATCTGCGCCGCACGATTGAAAAATATGTCGAGGATGAGTTGGCAAACCGCATTATTGCCGCGTGGGAGCACCCGCTGTCCGGTGCACATGTCACAGCGGATGAAACCGGTGTAAAAATTCAGACCATTTGATTGGCGACGCTGCAGAGAGGGCGGAACATGCCCTCTCTGCTTGCTGTCGCAGTGTTTTTCTGACGGCAGCCGTTTTTATTTCGACAGACAAGAGGTTTACCATATCATGCAGCCCTGGAAAATGATTTTAATCATTGTGCTTGTGATCGCCCTCATTCCAACCGTTACCCTGATGAATCAGGTGGAAAAGGCGAAGGCAGCCGGTGATACCGCTCAACAGCGGAAAAAACAAAAAATACTTCAATGGTGCATTCGCCTGCTCATTGTGATTTTTCTCGTCGCGCTCGGTATTACCATGTGCCAGCAATATGGGTTGATCGGGAACGCATAGTGTCCCTTGTGGTACATGTGTAGAGGTTTTTGCAAAAAAATATGAAAAAAGTATTGACAATCATAAAAACGATTGATATACTATACAAGCATTGTGAAAAACCTGCGGGTGTAGTTCAATGGTAGAATGTCAGCCTTCCAAGCTGAACACGTGGGTTCGATTCCCATCACCCGCTCCACTCGATCAGTCACATGCAGGCTCAGGTTTCTATGCGCCAGTAGCTCAGTTGGATAGAGCAACTGCCTTCTAAGCAGTAGGCCGGGGGTTCGAATCCCTCCTGGCGTACCATTCAAATGAGTTTTACTGTGCACAGCAAAGCTGAATATGGTGGGTGTAGCTCAGTTGGTTAGAGCGCCAGATTGTGGCTCTGGAGGCCGAGGGTTCGACTCCCTTCACTCACCCCATGTTTTTTCTTCACGGTGTACATGCGTTGTGGAGAACATTTTTATACAGGGGCTATTTGTTTTTCCTGCGTTATGGGGGCGTGGCCAAGTGGTTAAGGCACCAGACTTTGACTCTAGTACCGTAGGTTCGATTCCTGCCGCCCCTGCCATCCGGTTCATTAGCTCAGTAGGTAGAGCATCTGCCTTTTAAGCAGAGGGTCCGGGGTTCGAACCCCCGATGAGCCACCAACAGCCGTATTTCCTTTGAAATACGGCTGTTTCTTTTTTTGTCAAAAATAAGATAGATGCATCCCCCTCCTTTTTTCGGGAAATGCATCTATTTTTTTATCGCCTCTGTTCGTAAGCGATTTCATACTCTTCTTTGGGCGTATACTGCTCGCGCAGCTTGACGACCACGCGCCCATCGATCACCTGTACACTGCCCTGCGCCGGATACAGCGGCATATCGGCAAATTCGTCCGATGTGGATACCGCAATCATCGTCTCCTCCTCCGGTTCTTCCACCGGGAAATTGAGCCAGTCATTGAGATAATAATAGATGTGTTTGTTGCGCAACAGTACGGAATCAATGGGCACGCTGTAGTGCCGCACCTGTTCATAGCTTGGGATGTCCGCACACAACTGTTCTTCGGGAATCGTGCCGATGATCACAAGTTCCATACCGGTTTCATATCCGGAGCAGCTTTCAATGCGCGACAACAACCGTGTTGCATAGCTCTCTGTCGCGTGGTGCGCCTGTGCAGAGGCCGTATACAACAGGTTATTTGTGTTGACGCAGAACAGCAACAGCAATGCGGATATACCCACTGTGAGCGCGCCGGCACGCCAACCCGCCTGCCTGTCGCACAGGTCGGCGGCAACCAGCATCAACAGATACACCGTGACAAATGCATATTTCATCAGTGGCGTCGGCGTGGAAAACGGGCTGAGAAGCTGCCCGAAATTGACGCCCAGCGGCACCAGGGCGAGCATCGCGGCGACAATGCCGATGCGCCAGCCGTCTTTGTACAGATTTTCGGCGATCATGTGCCGGATCAGGCAGTACATACCTGCCAGCAATGCGAGAATATCCACTGCGACCAGAAAACCGTTGGCAAAGGTATTGTCTGCGCCGGCATGGAAAAAGAACTGGAATACCTGTGCATAGGTTGCGAACAAAAGCTGCGGGATCTGTCCGAACGGATAGCCGGCGCTTGCGGCGTCCATCCCCAGATAAGACAGCAGTTCCAGATTTTTTACTTTGAGGAATACCAACAGGATGAGATAATACAATGCCGCACCGGCAGCCAGATATGACGCCATGCGCACACCAAAAAGGATTGTTTTTTTACATGGAGCCTTTGCGCGCAATGCCTCACGCAATACCAGCAGCAAGGACAGGGAAATGGCAACGGTGACATATGCCTGATAGATACCCATGGAACAGGCGAGGCACAGCACACCGAACAGCCAACCGATTGTCTTTCTGCGTACAGCGAGCCAGACGGATAACACAGCGAGAAAAATGGAAATGCTGTATGCAGACGCGGTGAACAGGTATAGGAACATATACCCGGTGCATGGGAATGCTGCCATCAATGCGCCGGCAAGCCCTGCGAGTACATTGCTTTTGAACGATAGCAGGGAAGTCACGAGTACGGCTGCCAAACTCAGGAACAGTAAGGACAGCAGCCCGATTGCCGCCGGCATCTGTGTATACTCGTTGAGTGCGGATGCAAAATGCAGAAACCATCTGCCGGAAATCGTCATCTGCTGGGTGTCGTAAACGCGGTCAAGTCCATCTGAATTCGGGATGGTATTGGTAAATACATAGAGATGCACGAGATAACCGGTGATAAAACAGCTAAAAAAAGCGACTTTCTGCGGCGTTTTGATGCGTTGCCACAGCGTATGCGCCTGCTGATCCAAGCTCATGATTGATCCTCCTGTCGAGTGCGATATGCTACCATTATAGTGCATTCGCACAGACATGACAAGCGCACACAGCCATGGACAAGCGGCAGGGGATCAGTCTGTCAGGATTTGCGATTTGCGTTCCAACAGTTCGTTGTCGAGCAAATACGCCTGTGCGCAGTCAAAACCGATGCGGCTGATGGTATCAGAAAAACGTTCGCCCCGGATGCCCTGATCGCGGAACAGAAGGATTGCTTTTTCGACGACATCGAGAACTTCTTCTTTCGACGTAAATGTTTTTTTCAATGGCAGACCCTGGGCAATTTTTTTGCCCCAACGTCCGCCGATATAGACGCGATAGCCATAGGTGGCGTTATCACGCGCATGAAATGGACATTTGCCGACACAGCGACCGCAATGGGTACAGACTTCGGGATCGACAGACAGCTTACCGTCCACGACATGTGCGGCATTGACCGGACAGACCGCTTCAATCCGGCATTTTCCGCAGCCGCGGCATTTGTCCGGATCAAAATCCGGTACGCGTTGCCCGACGATGCCGACATCGTTTAAGTTCGGCTTGACGCAGTTGTTCGGGCAGCCACCGACAGCAATTTTGAATTTGTGTGGCAAGGTGACGCTGTGATAGCCTTTAAAAAAGCGTTCATGAATTTCGTTGGCGAGATCATAGGAATCCAACAGACCATATTGACAGGTTGTACCCTTGCAGCAGACAACAGGACGAATTTTTGCACCTGTGCCGCCGGTCTCCAAATCGCCTTCTGCCAGAAATGTACGGATGGCGTCGATGTTTTCATAGGGGATTCCCTGAATTTCCATTGTCAGGCGGGTGGTCATGGAAACTTCCCCGTTCCCGAATTTGACGGCAGCTTCTGTGATACGTTTGAGTTGTTCTGCTGTCACTTTGCCGTTGCGGGTGATCACGCGGCAATTGAACCGGTCTGTCCCTTTGCGGTGCAGGAAACCGAGCGCCTTGACACGTTTGACTTCATCCGCCGGGATGGTTGCAGGACCCAGAGGGGTTGGTGTGATGTCCATTTTTTGATAACCTTCTTTCACAATTGTACATGAGATACAGGCGGCAATTGCCACTGTAAGTGAAGTTTTTTTCTTGCAGTCATTGTAACACAGACACTTTTGATTGGCAATTATAACTGAATCGGGCGAATTATTTTTGTGCATAAAATACAAAATAAATGCATGAATTTTTATAAATTCGCCGTAATACATTGATAAAAACATATAGTTCATGTGCGGATTTACATATAGGAAGGGCGTTAGGCGCACGCGCTGCCGGTACACGCGCAATCTGCATAAAAATGTGCGGAATGATTTGTATATATTATCAGAAATATGCCGCTGTAGATGGGAATTTCTTGACAAGTCTGTAAAAAACGGATAAGATTTATATGGAATAGATAAAATACAAGAGAATAGAGTGGCTTGTTACTGTTTGATCAGGCAAAACCAAATAACACAGGGATTTTTTAGAATGATCCGGCTGTGCTTATTTGGTATTTTTATTTTTAAGGATGTATTTGCCGATCAGGTATATGCTTTCGTCTTCTTCGCAGAGCATATATAAGTAAGGATGAATATTGAAAAGCGTGCGGCGACCGGGCAGGAGGCGCTGCCGCTCAAAAATCCACATGTACTCGCACAGGTGCAGAGTACATCCGCAGGATGTGCAAGGGAGGAGAAACATTATGTACACCATTCAAGGAAAAGGCGTGTCCAAAGGCGTTGCTGATGGTCCTATTTATTTCTATCGCCGCGGCGGCGGGGATGTGGTAAAAACATCTGTTTCCGATGTGGAACAGGAAAAGAAGCGCTTTGAAGATGCACGTCAAACCGCCATGCGTCAGCTTTCCAAACTGTATGACAAAGCCGTTGCGGAAGTCGGCGAGGAAGGCGCTGCGCTGTTTGAAGCGCATCAGATGATGCTGGATGATTTGGACTACATCGACGGCGTCAATGATATCATTGAAGGCGAGACCATCAACGCAGAATATGCAGTTTCGCAAATTGCAGAGCAGTTTGCAGAGATGTTCGCATCGATGGATGACGCCTATATGCAGGCGCGTGCGGCGGATGTCAAAGATATTTCCACCCGCGTGATCGGCATCCTGAGCGGTGTTGTCGCAGGCGGCATTGATTCTGACGTGCCGGTGATTCTTGCGTCGGATGACCTCGCGCCGTCCGAGACTGTACAGTTGGACAAGTCTAAAATTTTGGGGTTTGTCACCTCCGGCGGTTCGGGCAACAGCCATACTGCCATTCTTGCGCGCACCATGGGCATCCCGGCGATCATCGGTGTCGGCGAAGCGCTGACCGAAGGTCTGGAAGGCAAAAGTACCATTATTGACGGTTCGACCGGTGAAGTTGTCATCGATCCGGATGAGATCACCAGCCAGCGCCTGCTCAAAAAACAGGCGGAAGAGCGCGCGCTCAAGACGTTGCTCAACGAGCTCAAGGGCAAAGAAAACATTACCCTCGATGGACGCAGGGTTATGGTATATTGCAACATCGGTTCTCCGGATGACGTCGATCCGGTTCTCGCAAATGACGGCGGCGGCATCGGTCTGTTCCGTTCGGAATTCCTGTACCTGCGAAATGACGATTATCCGACCGAAGAACAGCAGTTCCAGGCATATAAAACGGTTGCGGAGCGCATGGGCGGCAAGCGCGTCATCATCCGCACACTCGACATCGGCGCGGATAAGCAGGCGGATTATTTCCAGTTGGATAAGGAAGAAAATCCGGCGATGGGTTTGCGTGCCATCCGTATTTGCCTGACACGTCCGGAGGTCTTTAAGACACAGCTCCGTGCGTTGTATCGTGCATCTGCATATGGCAAAATTGCAATTATGTTCCCGATGATCACTTCCGTGTGGGAAGTTCAGGAAATCAAACGCATCTGTGCCGGCGTCAAGGCGGAACTTCGTGCAGAAGAGATTCCGTTTAATGAAAATGTTGAACTGGGTATTATGATCGAAACACCGTCCGCAGTGATCATGTCCGATCGCCTGGCCAAAGAGGTTGATTTCTTCTCCGTCGGCACAAACGATCTGACCCAGTATACACTGGCGGTGGACCGTCAGGGCAACAATCTCGACAAGTTCTTCGATTCCCATCATCCCGCCGTGCTCCGCATGCTCAAAATGGTGGCGGACAATGCGCACAAGGCAGGTATCTGGGTCGGTATCTGCGGCGAACTCGGCGCGGACGTCAGCTTGACCGAGACCTTCCTGGCCATCGGCATCGACGAGCTGAGCGTATCCCCGGCATCTGTCCTGCCGCTGCGTTCGGCAATCCGTTCGATTGACACGACCAAAAACAGCCAGAAGCTGCTCGACGAACTGCTGTCCGACTGAATCTGAACCCGATTTTACAGGGGTTTCCGCTTGGCGGCGGAGACCTCTGTTTGTCTTTCTGTCTTTTCGCAAGATTATTGATTGATTACATCTGTGAAATGCGGTATAATAATGACAAAAAATAAGCAAAATGTACCATACATTTTACGGGAGGATAGAGATATGAAAATTGCAGCGGTAACGCGTGACGGCAAAATTGCCCATACAATTGCAGAGAGCACAGAAATTTTGATTGTAACGGAGGAAAATGGTCTTCCGACAGCCAAAGAGCTGGTGCAGATTGGCGACGACGAGATCACCAGCGTCCTGTTCAAGCTGGCAATGCAGAATATAGATGTGTTGCTGGCAGGTGAGATTGGCACAGCGTTGCAGAGCACCTTGCGCATGTTGGGCGTCGAGATGCTGCCCGGCTGTGAGGGCGATGCGGTGGAGAACATCGCGGCGTATATGACGCATGAACAGATCGGTGACCCGTCTAAAATTATTGTTCCGGAAGAAGACGAAAATGATCCGCTCAACTGCCTGCACGACTGCGCCAAGTGTATGTCGGGGTGTCATGACCGCCCGGTGAATCCTGCCGGTCAGTGACCAATCTCCATCCTGACCAGATATTTTCAACGGGATGGTGTGTTGTATGTCCAACGGTTTGCAGGAACGTCAGTGTGGAAAAATGGCGGTGTGCGGACGGTTTGCACCGACGCCAAGCGGACGCATGCATCTGGGTAATCTGCTGTGCGCCATGCTGTCATGGCTGTCCGTGCGCGCAAAAGGCGGGCGGTATCTGCTGCGCATCGAGGATCTGGACGCCGTGCGTTGCCCGCGCTCACTGGCGGATCAGATAGAAGAAGATCTGAAATGGTTTGGCGTCGATTGGGATGACGGCGGCAGCGCAGGCGGTGAAGCGTGGTACCAGAGCACACGGTCTGTGATATATGAGCGTTATTTTCATCGGCTGGAACGCAGCGGCATGGTGTATCCCTGTTTTTGCAGCAGGGCGGAGCTGCATGCAGCGCAGGCGCCTCACCGCTCGGATGGCACATATGTCTATCCAGGTACCTGCCGTGGGCTGACGGCAGAACAAGCGGTGGAAAAACGGAAAAAACGTCCGCCTGCGATGCGCTTGCATGTGCCGGATCGAACGATTTCATTCATCGACGGTTGTCAAGGCGTATATACGGAAAATCTCGCGCATGATTGCGGGGATTTTATCATCCGGCGTTCGGATGGTGTGTATGGTTATCAGCTCGCTGTCGTTGTAGATGATGCAGAAATGGGTGTGACAGAAGTTGTGCGCGGGCGCGACCTGCTGCAATCCACCCCGCGCCAATTGTATCTATATGAACAGTTGGGGCTGGCTGCACCGCAGTTTTACCATATTCCGCTGCTGACCGCACCGGATTGCAGGCGTCTGTCCAAACGCGATGGCGATCTCGATCTGGATGCGCTGCGTGCGCGGTTTGGCAGACCGGAACCGATGATCGGTATGCTTGCGGCGGCTGTGGGACTGAGACCGACGGCACAACCGGTTGCATTGACTGATCTCGTGCAAGAGTTTTCCTGGGATAAGGTGTCACGCACAGACGCCGTACTTCCACGAAACATTGTACAGGGATCGTCTATTTCATACAGATAAGGAGGAATCTTTCATGAAACATCAGGGACTGGCACATATTGCTGTGCAGACTGAGGACATGGAAAAAACGATTGCATTTTATGAGCTGTTGGGCGGCGTATGTACAGAGCGCGGATCGGTGCAAAAGCCGGCGGGCGTCAGCCTGCTGGCAATGATCGATATGGGAGGATTTTGGCTTGAAGCCATCCAGTCAGCCGGGAATACGCCGGTGACGGCAGAAGGCGGTGCGCTTCCGCACATTGCGATTGAAGTCACGGATCTGCCTGCGGTTGCAGCAGAGCTAAAGGCGCAGGGGATTGATACATTTTTGACGCCGGAACCGGTTGTGCTGCCGGAGGTGTTCGGCGGTCTGAGAAATTGGTTCTTTACCGGTCCGAGCGGGGAACAGATTGAACTGATCGAGCATTTTTCATAAGGAACGCAAAAGCGGCGGTCGTCTCAGGGGATGGTCGCCGTTTTGTCTGTGATTTTTTTGTGAATACAGCCAAATATTTTGCAGTTATATGCAATCAATGGTATAATAAAATGAATCATGCAGAGGGCTGTTCCATTGAGCGGTCCGCTGAAAAAGTGAGGAGAACCAATGGCAACAGGAAGAGAAAGAAACAGGCAGATTGCCGTGCTGTGCGGCGCTGTTGTAGTTGTCGCAGTCATCGCAGTTGCGATGTTCATCGGTTTGAGTAAAAGCGGCGCTACAGATAACATGACATCAGAACAGATGGCATGTGGTGAAGATCATGTGTTGGTTGTCGATGCGTCAGGTGAGGTTTATGCATGGGGGCATAATCTCCAGGGCGAGCTGGGAGACTCGACTTGTGACAACAAATCGGAGCCGGTGCACATCGATGTACCAGGTAAAGTGGTACAGGTTGCGGCGGGCAATGAGTTATCCTTTGCACTGTGCAAAAATGGCGATCTGTATGCATGGGGCAATGATGAAAATTGGCAGATGGGCGATGGCATGAACATCAGCCGCATGGAGCCAAAAAAAGTCATGGAGGATGTCAAAGCCATTGCGGCAGGCAGTTACCATGCGTTGGCGATCAAAGAAGATAATGCGCTGTATGTCTGGGGCAGGAATAAGAATGGTGCACTGGGTATTTCGGACAGCGAATGCGATCAGACGGACGAGGATGGCAATGCCTGCCAATCGACGGCGGTCAAGCTGATGGATGATGTTGCGTCGATTTCTGCAGGTCTGGATTATTCCATGGCGGTTACATCGGACGGTACACTGTATGCATGGGGGTATAATGTAGATGGTCAGCTCGGAATTGCACAGACAGACAGTACCAATGCAGATGGTCAACCGTATCAGTCCGTACCGGTGAAGGTGATGGACAATGTGAGCAAAGTTGCGTGCGGCTCGCGGTATCATGCGCTTGCGCTCACGACAGACGGCGACCTGTACGCATGGGGCAGGGCGGACGTCGGTTCGGTCGGCACACGCGAAGTGGATGACGAGGAAAATATGATCCAGGTACAACCGCTGAAAATAATGAGCGACGTCAAGGACATTGCGGCAGGCAGTGCCCACAGCCTTGCACTCAAGAATGACGGCACATTGTACACCTGGGGCGTCAACAATTATGGTCAGATCGGCGTCAAGAAGGGCGAGTTCCAATACGCAATCGGTGAGGAACTCATTTATTGCCAGGCGACGCCAGTGGAACTTGCGGAAAATGTCGAAGCGATTGCAGCAGGTGGATTTATGAGTCTGTATCGTTCAACAGACGGTATTTTGAGAAGCGTCGGCTGCAACCTCTATGGACAGTTGGGTATCGGCTCAGAGGAAACTTCAATTTCCACGCCCCATGCTGTCTATCTCAAGTAAACAGTAAAATAACCGGCAAACCTCCGGCACGCAACCGCGTGCCGGAGGTTTTTTCTCATCATCTGCTCAAAATATATCCATCATAAGAAAAGAATAAAACAAGCATATAAGCATATAAAAACTGCTTTTTAAAAGCACAAAAACGAAGCAAACAGGCGGTTGACACGGTCATGGCAAGAATGTAAAAAAATCGTAAGCAATCGTGAAAAATTGCCGGGAAAATAGAGAATTCTTTCGCAACAAATTTATATTCAAAATCGGGTTTACGCACTATAATAAAGTCAGAAAACAGGGATACAGCAAAAAGAACTGTTAAACCACGACCATGAACCGATAAGAAAAGAGGGATTTTGATGACTGCTGTTATGACACTGCTTTTGATTGTTTTACCGTGTGTCGGCATGATTCCGGCACATATGGCCGCCCGTCTTCCCATGTATGAGGAAGAATTTGATTATCTGGTATTTTGATAGAAAGAAGGGAAGAATGATGACAATCCTGACCATTGCACTGATGATTGTGCTGCCGCTTGTTGGTATGATTGAAGAACATCACAGTCTGATTCCTGCCATGCCAGCGGAAAGCATGGACTATGACTACCGTTAACACCACCTTTTCTGAATATACACATAGTTTCTCCATAAAAACCGCAGGGCAAAGCTCCTGCGGTTTTTATGTTTTGGGAGGTGCAAAAAAGGAGAGGACAGGCATACGCCTGTCCTCTGGGAAGTCAGAATTTGGATGTAAGGAAAACTCAGCCAAAGTAACGCTTCAGCAGGCCTTCAAATGCCTTGCCGTGACGCGCTTCATCGCGTGCCATCTCATGGACGGTGTCATGGATTGCATCGAGGTTTGCAGCCTTTGCACGCTTTGCCAGATCAAACTTGCCAGCGGTTGCGCCGTTCTCTGCATCCACACGCATTTCGAGGTTCTTCTTGGTGGAATCGGTTACAACTTCACCGAGCAGTTCTGCGAACTTTGCAGCATGCTCAGCCTCTTCATAAGCAGCCTTCTCCCAGTACAGACCGATTTCCGGATAACCCTCTCTATGAGCAACGCGAGCCATTGCGAGATACATGCCGACTTCAGAGCACTCGCCTTCAAAGTTTGCGCGCAGGTCAGCCAGGATATCCTCGCTTACGCCCTGAGCTACGCCGACAACATGCTCAGCAGCCCAAGTGCGCTCACCGGCCTGTTCCGTGAACTTTTCGGCCGGAGCATGGCAGATGGGACATTCAGCCGGAGCTGCATCGCCTTCATGAACATAACCACATACAGAACATACAAACTTAGCCATACTTGTAATCCTCCTGAAATTTTATTCTTTCGACAGGTGTTGAGTGCCCGGGATCAATTGTTCCAAAGACAACTCATATAATTTGGTGCGGATATCCTGATTGATGGTGCTGAATACCCGATGAAAGGTGCACTCATTCTTCTGCGCCACACGGCTGCAGTCGAATTCTGTGCTGAGACAATGGTTGATTTCGATGGGACCATCGATTTGCTCGATGATTTCACCCAGAGAGATCTGTCCGGCGGGACGCGCAAGCTCGTATCCGCCGCTCACGCCTTTATAGGATGCTGTCAATTCAGCCTGGGTCAGCCGGCGCAGGATTTTCAGTGCAAACCGAAGGGGAACGCCGCTCTCATCTGATATTTGTTTGGCGCTGATTTTTGTGCCATGTTCAGCCAGACAATACATGATGCGGATGGCATAATCCGCTTCGTGCGTGATTCGCATGGTGTACCTCCGAACAGTTCCTTTGTCTATGGTTATAGTATATATTTACGCTCCCGAATTGTCAAGCGATAATCGTTATTATTTTTATTTTTTCTTAAAAAAGCAAAAAAATTTGAAAAAGCGAAAAAAATAGTTGACATTTTTCGGGCATTCTATTATAATGTAATTCGTCGCTAAGAGATGCGATGATGAAGTTGAATGCAATTTTTGTTTTCCCCTCGCTTTGCTCATACAACTCAACATGCGACTGTGGCGGAATAGGCAGACGCGCACGTTTGAGGGGCGTGTGGGCAACCGTACCGGTTCAAGTCCGGTCAGTCGCACCAATATGCAGATGTGGCGGAATGGCAGACGCGCTAGTTTCAGGTACTAGTGTTCGCAAGGACATGGGGGTTCAAGTCCCCCCATCTGCACCACGGAAGGAACCTTCGTCTATTTGGCGGAGGTTTTTTCTTTCGTAATTGCGTTTTAAGTTGCGGTATAGTAGAATAATGAGTAAGAAAGTTGGGACACATTCGTGCTAAAGGTTGAGTGATAAAATGAACAAGTATATAGATGACAATATATACAACAAATTTGAATTCTATAATTATGGGCATGCATTAGAGATTTTATCGGAGTGTTTCCCGGAAGAATGGAATGATATTCAAGAATGTCTTTCTCATTTGCAAATTAAAATCGAAGATTTGCTTTCTGCAGGAGGAAATGAAACTGCAATTCCTAAAAAATTTGATGAAGTTCTTTATCCGTTAGGTTGGCGAGAAATAAGAATAACCGGGGATCTTTTGGTGAAAATGTATCCGCGAGGCAAATCCAGAGGCAAATTTTCAAAGAATGCATTTGACGAAAAAGTGATAGAAGGTTATATTGATGGACATAATATAGATTTTATTAAGGGAAAAGTGGCGTTTGATTTAGAATGGAATAGTAAAGATCAAACGTTTGACCGTGATCTTCTCGCGATGAGAACATATTTTGACTGTGGATTGATTGAGGTTGGAATTATTATTACGAGAGCAGAAGAATTAAACGATATTTTTTCTCAGTTAGGTATAAAGTCTAAATATGGCGCCAGCACTACATGGATAGGTAAACTGAACTATAGATTACAGTCAAGAAGAAATGGTGGTTGCCCTGTTCTTGCCATAGGAATTAAGAAAGCGTGTGTAGAGGGGTATAATTGATATGGAGAACAACTACACATTGGAAGAGACAATAAAAAACTTTCGGGAATTTACAAATGGCAAAAAATATAGAACCATTTATGCTGATCCACCTTGGCAATTTACCAATAGAACAGGAAAGATGGCACCAGAACATAAAAGGCTTAATCGGTATTCTACGATGAAATTAGAAGATATTAAGAATTTGCCTGTTTCAGAAGTCGCTGATGAAAAAAGTCATCTTTATTTATGGGTTCCCAATGCTCTTTTGCCAGAAGGTTTGGAAGTCATGAAAGCATGGGGGTTTGAATATAAAACAAATATTGTATGGGAAAAAATTAGAAAAGACGGCTTTCCTGATGGTCGTGGTGTTGGATTTTATTTTAGAAATGTTACAGAAATCCTTTTATTCGGTATAAAAGGAAATAATAATAGAACGCTGCAAGCTGGCAGATCGCAGGTGAACCTGATCAGATCAATGAAACGGGAACATAGCCGAAAACCGGATGAATTTATTTCGCTGATTGAAAATTGCTCTTCGGCACCGTATTTGGAGATTTTTGCGCGTGGGAATCGATCCAATTGGGATATGTGGGGAAATCAGGCGACGGAAGACTATGAACCGACTTGGACGACATATTCCAATCATACAGTGTCAAACAAAAAGAAGGACGGAGTTTTTTGAATTTTGAGCACTGGAACGCTGTGGTGAAATTTGCCGCAATGCTATAGAAAATGGGGATTGTGTACCAGAGCTTCCGAAGATGGCGCGACAACGGTATTTGGGAAAATCCTGTGAACTTACTATGATTACCGATGCCGAAGATATGGAGTCAGTCTCTCACTGCGGGTGAGAGAAATGAAGTGTGAGGTGAAATGATGGGACTTCTCGAATGTGCAAGCGCAGCATCCGTTTGGTGAGGTGTGGAATTGTTGGACAGTTTGATAACAACTGTGGATGAACATTATGTCGGTCTGTCATATTGTTTTCAAGGAGCGTGTATTTGTATGAAAACCTTTGCCCAGCTATGGCTCATTGCGCTCATCGGTGTTGAAATATTTTTATTCTTCGGCGGATATACGCTGTTTGACATTTCTCGCAGTTTTTATGCAGCAGGCGTCGCGTATGCGTTTGTGATTGCGCTTGTTCTCTATCAATTTGTTTCTTTGTCCGAGAGAATAAGGCAGTTGGAAAAAAGAATCGAAAGATTGGAAAAGAAGAGAGAAGAATCCGAAGAATAAAGAACGGTTTGCGTCAATGGGATAGCTCTGTACAACGATGTGGAAACAGACATATGAGAAAATATCTTCCATCTATTGTATTATGTATCTTTTTTGAGTTCATTGCCGTCCTGTTGTGGAGGATAAAAGGCAATTCATTTTATTTTTTAAATTTCAGCTATATTGGGTGTTCGATTTCCATAGGCAGCTTTTTGTATATAAAAAAATATAAACATGCACGGCGCGTCGTCCAGCTTCTTGTCGGCATGTATATGTTGGTGTATCTTGGCTTGATTTGCAAGGAAAACATGCAGATAGAAGGGTTTTGGTATTATCTGTTCATGGGGGCGTTCGAGGCGGCAACCATTCATTATGTCATAGCCAAGATCTTCGGTCCGTTGCTGTTTGGCAGAGGCTGGTGCGGATATGCCTGTTGGACAGCGATGGTACTGGATTTTTTGCCGTATAAAATCCCCCGGCATCCGCGGCGCAGGATTGGTTGGATTCGGTATATCACATTTCTGGGGTCATTGCTGTTTGTCGCCGCCTTGTTTGTCATGAAAGTGAATGATCTTGAAACCATTCTGTTTTGGGCGTTTGTGGTTGGCAATGGTTTATACTATACGGTTGGCGTGATTTTGGCATTTCTGTTCGAGGACAATCGGGCATTTTGTAAATATATCTGCCCGATCACGATATTCTTAAAGCCCATGAGTTATTTTGCTCTGTTCCGGGTGGAGTGTGATGAAAGCAAATGTATTTCCTGCGGGAAATGCAAAACCGTTTGTCCCATGGATGTGGATATGACGGATGATTCAAGAAGACGAAAAAATGGTACCGAGTGTATCCTTTGTATGGAATGCGTGAAAATTTGTCCGAAAAAAGCGCTGTAATTGAGAAAACCATGCGTTTCCCGCAAAATGCGGGATGTGCATGGTTTTGAATTTACCGTTGTTTTTTTATTCGGATGCACACGCCAATGACCAGCAATGCGGCTGCTGTGAGGACCGTGGGAAACAGGATGAGTTGATACAGGTGCAAGGCATCGGCAAACGAACGGTTTGTTCCGGCAGTCATGGTACATACAATGCCGGAAAGAATGGCGGCGCTCCACACAATTTGCTTTCCAGAACCGCGTCCAGTGGCTGCCGGGACACTGCCGGAAAGAAAGACAAGCAGCAATGCTGCACGTGCAACCGTACATACAATTAAGCTGCCGGAAATCAATACTTCGCCGCGTTGGAACGATTCACCGAATTCCAATACACTTGCTGCCGTGTAAGACGGATAAAAGACTTCCTGCGCACCTGCCTCGCCGAGCAGGCAGATGTTGCGCACATACAGCAGGCAGAGCAGTACGCTCGCCAGGACACAGGCGCGCAAAAGCCCGGTGCGCGTCTGTGTCCCGGTCCCACCGAGTGCAGCTGCCGCATAAAATACTTCACCGAAGGGTACGGACAGCAAGACATATGCGCGCGGAACAACTGCTTGCCAGCCACCGGACAACATGGGCCACAGTTGTTGCCAGTCCAGTTGACGTACACTGAGCAGTAGGGATACCGCAAGTGCGAGGACAACAATCCATACGACAGGTTCCGTCCATAGCACAAGCCGTTCGATACCTCCCTGCGCTGCGGCAGCCGCGCACAGCAGGATTGCTCCTGTCAACAGCCAGACGGGCCACTGTCCACCGGATACTGTGCGCAGAAAGATGACGCCGCCAAGGATTGACATACAAAGCGACCAAAAGGCGAGTGCACACAGTGCGATCAAATACAGTCCGCCGCCTGCACAGCCAAATACTGTTGCGGGCAGGTCGAACCAGTGCATCTGTGGCATGCGTTCACATGGCAGGCAGCACAGCGCTGCCAACAGTAGACTAAATATACCGGCGAGGGCAAGGGCAATCCAACCGTCCCGCCCATTGTCTGCGCCCATGGTCAGCGACCAGCCGCTCAGTACAACCAGCAGCAGGCAAGTCGCCTGCCGTCCCTGAATTCTGTTCATTGGGTTCCCCCTTCCGTACTTTGTGTGGCACGTACCGTCACATGCACCGTGATGGGCGCAGTGCGCCAGTCAATATCGGAGGAATTGTGCTGTGCTGTCCAGATGCGGCGCAAGCCGAGCGCATCACAGCCGGTCTCCTGCAAGGTTTTTATCACTTGTATGCATTGCGTCCGAAGGGCAGATGCTGCTGATTTTGCCTGTTCACTGTCCTCGCAGGGAAGCGAGGCAGTGACAGTGACGGCAAACGACGGTGTATTTGATGTGTCAGCTTGTATTGTGGTGTTGATTTGCGTCAGTTTGTATCCGGTATTGTCATGATATATCATAGCGGTATCGCCGGTCTGCATGAGCAGGCACAGCACAACGGTCTGTGTTTCATCCAGCCAGCCGCACAGGGTATCGCCGGAAAACAGGGCAGCGCCGTCCAATACGGCCTGTTCTTCTTGAATCGATACGGCGGGCAATACAGGATCGATGCCATCTGCTTCTATGCGATCCAACACACGATAGAGCGGCATGTCTGGAGTCTGTGATTGTTTGACTGCAAGATCCAGGCTGTCACCCAGTGCAAATCCCGGCGGATCGCCGCTGACAGAGGTACAGGCAGTGAGTATGCTGTCTGCCTGCGCCTGTTTGACTGCACACAACCGCACCGATGGGCGAACTTCACTGGATGCAGTCAATTCCCGGACCGTTTGTTGCATGCCGTCCCGCAGTAAATCTGTGCCCAATAACAGGACGCGTGCATGACTCCAATATAATTGTGCATCGCGCCCCGTGCCGACACGATCGATAGCCTGTACAATGCTGTCTGCGGTTCCTGCTATGGTGATAGACTGCGGAACGGCGCTGTCTGCGCTGGGCACGGCAAGCTCCGCAGTGAGTGTATATCCATTTTCATCCTGTGCAATCGCACCTGCCGTGACCGCAGACAGATCGGCTGCATCGCGCCAACTGCATCCGCACAGCGACAGGCACAGCAGTATGAGTATACCGATCCGTTTCATCGATGCACTCCATTCCAGCCCGCAAGAAAACGATGGTCCGGTTTCATGGCAAACCAGGGGAATCGCAACACAACATCGGTATGGCTGCGTGTTTCTCCGGACAATAGATTGGTCAGATAGGGCACACCGAAGGAAGTCAGATGGCAGACTTGCGCGAGAATCATCCCCAATCCGAGCAATACACCGTATAGACCGAGTATCGCTGCGCAGACCAGCAGGAAAAAACGATAGATCAGTGTTGCGGTGCGCAGTTTGGGCACGATCAGCGCAGTCACGCCGGAAAATGCAACGACAATGACCATGGGGGCGGATACAAACCGCGCTTCTACAGCAGCTTGTCCGAGAACCAAACCGCCGACAATGGACAATGCCTGTCCAATGGTATCCGGTGTGCGTGTACCGGCTTCTTTGAGGATTTCAAAGACAATGAGCGTGCCAACCGCCTCGGTAAATGTCGGGAATGGCACACCTTGCCTGGATGCAGCGATGGAAAATAACAGGCGCGTTGGAATCATCTCCTGATGCCAGGTCAACAGCGAGACATAGACAGCGGGCAGTGTCAGTGTCAGGATAAAGCCCAATATACGCAGCCAACGCGTCAGATTGGTGTACAGATAGGAGATATAATAGTCGTCATTTGCCTGAAATGTCTCTTGCAGGATGTGTGGGACGGTCAATACAACCGGCGTGCCGTCCACGACAAGGGCAATGCGTCCTTCGAGCAATTTGGCGGCAACAATATCCGGACGTTCCGTACAGCCCGCGGTCGGAAATGGAGAGGCTCGGTTATCGCGGATGATTTCATTTAAATAGTTCGCATCGAGGACAGAGTCCAAATGGATGTTTTGTATACGGCGCTTGACATCTTTTAAAATCGTCTGATCGACGATGCCGTCCAGGTAACACACGCAAACCGTCGTATGGGATACGGAACCGACTTGCATAAATTCAAAACACAACTGCGGTGTGCGCAGACGGCGCCGAATGAGTGAAAGGTTGCCCATAAACATCTCGGTAAATCCTTCGCGGGGTCCGCGCAGGACTTTTTCATTGTTTGGTTCATCCGGACCGCGTCTGGCAAAGCCCTTGGTATTGACAACAGCGGGACGGCTGTCGCCATCGACCAGAACAATGGTGTCGCCATACAAAAAAGCGGCAAACAGTTTTTCCATACCGGGATCAAAGGCGCAATCGTTGGTGTGAAGCACTTCCGCGATGGCGGCATCCATCGGGAGGGGAGCGCCGTCCCACAGGGTGACCGGTTTGACAAGGCTCTCATTGATCACTTCGTTGTTTACCATGCCGTCAAAAAAGAACAGCGCTGCCCGCAGGGCAGGTGAGCCGCGTCCCTGTGCGATACGGCAGATAAATGTATTGTCGTGCGCAAAAAGTTCTTTCATGCGCGCAATATTTTCGTCTAAATTCGTGGTAAAAGAAAGTTCTGACAATTTCATGGTACACTTCCAAATCTTGATTTTTTTGCGTCTGCATTTATGCCAGCTCTTCCGCCAGCTTTTTCCCAAACGCGCGGATGGCAACTTCTGCTTCCTGTATCGTATTGGCGCTCGTACCGCATTCAACAATCATACTGCCTGTGGTCGCCTGTTCATTGAAGCGTTGTTTGCGCAGGTTGATGGGGCGCATGAGCGTCGGATATTCTTCGAGAATCCGTTTTTGCAGATTGGCGGCAAAGTTCAGATTCTGTTTCCAGTTCGGATGATTCAAACCACCTGCATTTGTGCCCATAACAAACATCAATTGCGCACAGGTCTCGCCGTCGATTTCCGAAACCACTTTATATTCCGTCCCGGAGGAAGTAACCATGGAATCACGGTGCAGGTCGATCACCATTTTGATCGATGGGGTTTTTTCCAATTGTTGTTCGATGATATCCATTGCCCGGTTATAGGATTGGTTATAGCTGGGGGAATCGATGATGGTACGGCAGTGCACGACGCCGATGCCTTTCGCTTCGAGCACTTCCGTCAGCACATCGCCGATATAGACGATATTGTGCGCCGGATCCTCGGAACGTGCGCCTTCCTGATCCACATACGCTTCGCTCGCATGGGTATGCAGGATCATGACAGTTGGCTCGTCAGCAGAGGCATTCATTTTGATTTGTACCGGATCGGCGAGCATGGCGCCGAGGTCATAGGACAATCCGGAAGCATTTTGGATGTATACACCATCCTGTCCAGGATAGCCGCCGCTTTCGCCGGTGATGGTCAATTGTTTGATGGGTGCGCCGCTTAGCGTCTCGGTCGGCGCATCAGACGTGTCCACTGCCTTTTGCACATTGGCAGGCGGTGTGAACTGGCTTTCGTAAACCAGTGCGGATTGTGCATCTGTGTCATAGGTTTCGTCGGAATCCGTCAGATTGTCCGGCAGCTCCTGTGCGGATACAACTTCGGAAATACTGACCTCGCCCGGATCATGGGTTGAGACCGATTCCCAGCCGAGCGCACCGATTTCCGATGACAATGCCGCCTGGATGAAATTTGTATTGCCTGCCAGTTGAGACAGAGTAGCTGTGAGGGCTTCACTCCCGCCCAGTCGGTCAACTGTCAGCAATCCACCTGCCATCAGCAGGCAGGGGATGCACCACAGCGGAATGCCCTTGCCTTTTCGTTTTTTTGACCGTTTTTGTGCCATAATTCGTCCGCCGCTTTCCCGAAAAAGTGTTTAAGACATCCTATTCGGCTGTGCGGACAGATATGCGGGTTTCAGGACAAGAACAGGTCGATGTCTGTGATGTCCAATGTTGGATGCAGGAATAAATTGATGCCATAACCGATGACGCGTGCCGCATCGGCGACCTGCTGATCCACATCGCGTGTTGTGACCAGCACGGGCGTGTGCAGGTCATCCAATGCCTCGCAGGAAGCGCCGGATTGTTCGGCAATGTCTGCCGCGAGCGTCGCACCGTCCACCACGGTCGGCACACCGACTGCCAAAACGGGGATGCCCAATTCCTGTTTTGTCAGCGCTGCGCGCGCATTGCCTACGCCTGAACCGGGGACAATGCCGGTATCCGTCATCTGGATGGTACACATCAGGCGGGATAGCCGCCGCGCAGCCAGGGCATCGACCGCGATGACCAGACCGGGACGGATGCGGTCGATCACACCCATGACGATTTCACCGGTTTCCACGCCTGTCGTGCCGAGTACCCCTGGCGCAAGCACGGCAACCGGACGGAATGCGCGGAATTGTACCGGCGATTGTTCCACCAGATGCCGTGTGGCGAGCACACTTTGACAGCACAGCGGACCGATGGCGTCCGGCGTGACCGCACGGTTGCCCAGCCCGATGACGAGCACCGGAGCACGGGGATCGAGGGATTGTGCGAGCTGTTCCAGGGAACGGGCAACTGCGCGGCAGGCGCGGGGGAAAGCGTCCTGTTCCCGGCGCAGCAATGCATCGACAGACAGCGTGTCATATCTGCCCGGCGGCTTGCCGAGATGCGTATCTTCCCGGTGGATGGTTACCTGTGTCAATAAAAAGCCTTCCAGATTTTGTTCTGTTTGTTCGGCGTTTTGCGTTGTCTGACCACTGTTTTCCAGTACTTCTACTGCTAAATCTGTACGAATTGCCATGTCTTCCCTCCTCTTTTATCCAGTATGTTCCGTTGGGGCGCATTCTATGTGTAGAAAAAATCGGACGAAAAACAGAAAATATGCTTGATTTTTATTGCGGGACATGATAAAATCATAGTCACTGACTAATAGATGGAGTAAGGAGGTGGACACAAATGCCGAATATCAAGTCTGCCAAGAAGCGTGTAAAGGTCACGAAGGTTAAGGATGCACGCAATCAGGCTGCCCGTTCCGAGCTGAGAACCATTTTGAAAAAGTTTGACGCTGCGGCTGCGTCTCAGGATAAGACTGCTGTAGAGTCTGCATATAAAGCAGCTGTCAAGGCTCTTGACAAAGCTGCCGCTGGTCATCTGATTCACAAGAACAAGGCTGCGAACAAGAAGAGCGCGCTGACCCTCAAGCTGAACGCGTCCAAGTAAGCCCTTACTTCCGTTGTGAAACCAAAACGCATCCGGATCGGATGCGTTTTTTGTTTGCATGACCGACAGGACGCAAACCATCGATCAAAGGAGTGGAAATACATGCATTATCTGGATCATGCGGCGACAACTGCCGTGCTGCCGGAAGCTGCAACAATTGCCTGTCAGGTCATGACGGAACAATTTGGCAATCCATCCAGCGTACACAAAATGGGTATCGAAGCATCCGGCATCCTCGAACAGGCCCGCAAACACGTTGCAGCGATTTTACATGCTGAACCATCAGAAATTTTATTTACCTCCTGCGGCACAGAGGCAACCAATACGGCGATCTTTGGCGCATGCCGCAGGAAAGGGCGCGGGAAACATATCATCACGACTGCCATTGAGCATTCTGCGACATTGAACGCCGTCAGACGTCTGGAACAGGAGGGCTTTGCGGTGACCTATCTCCAGCCGGATGCCGGCGGGCATATTTCTCCCGATGATCTGCGCGCAGCCGTGCGTCCGGATACCGTGCTCTTCACCTGCATGCTTGCCAACAATGAAGTTGGCACATTGCTGCCAGTCAGAGAATTTGGCAAACTGCTCAAGAAAAAAGCACCGGATGCGCTGTTTCACATCGACGCCGTGCAGGGTCTGGGACGCGTGCCGATCAAGCCAAAATTGTGGAATGCCGATTTTATCAGCGTCAGCGGTCATAAGATCGGCGCACCCAAAGGGATTGGCGCGCTGTATATCAAAAAGGGCGTGCACATTCAACCGTTGATGTTTGGGGGCGGACAGGAGCGCGGCATGCGTCCGGGTACAGAGGCGCTGCCCAATATTGCAGCATTTGGCGAGGCGTGCCGCCTGGGCTTGGCGCAGATGGACGAAAATCATGCAAAAGTGGAGAAATTGTGCGATCAGCTCAAACAGGGGATTGCCGACCGCTTTCCGTGGGCGGTATATAACGGAAAACATGATATCCCCCATGTGGTCAACCTGTCGTTTCCGGGCTGTAAGAGTGAAGTCCTGCTGCGTGTGCTCGAGATGCATGACGTCTATGTTTCATCCGGCTCGGCGTGCGCGAAGGGCAAGGCGAGCCATGTGCTCGCCGCGATGAAGCTCGACCACACACGCATTGACAGCGCGCTGCGCATCAGTTTTGCGCCGTCCAACACGCCGGAAGATGTTGCAGCTCTGCTGGACGCGCTGGACGAGGGCACAAAACGCCTGAAACGGGAATAAACAATGGCTTTCGAGCGTGCATCCGTTGGGTACACGCTTTTTCTTGAAAACATGCGCGCACTGTGCTAAGATAGCAGATAAGTCATGAAACGATAGATCACTTGAATGAGGGTTTGTATATGAAAGAAGTTTTGCTGTTAAAGCTGGGCGAGGTTGTACTCAAGGGTCTGAACCGCCGCCGGTTTGAAAGCCGTTTGATTGCCAACCTGCGCCGCCGTCTGGAAAAAGTCGGCACATGCAGCGTCTATACCATGCAGTCTACGATTTATGTTGAACCGGCGGACGGCGTGGATATGGACGAGGTGCTCGAGGCGGTACACAATGTATTTGGCATTGTCGCCATTTGCCGCGCCGCAGTATGTGAAAAGGATATGGATGCCATTTGGCAGACCGTCAACACCTATCTTGCGGACGAGCTGGAGAGCGCGACGCGGTTTAAAGTGGAAGCCAAACGCTCGGATAAAAAATTCCCGCTCAATTCCATTCAGATCTGTCAGAAAATTGGCGGTGACCTTGACGACAAATATGACAATCTGGTTCCGGACATGCACCATCCTGACCTGCGTGTGACGATTGAGATCCGCGATAAAGCGGCGTATGTCCATGCCGGGAAAATGCCGGGACCGGGCGGTATGCCGGTCGGCACAAACGGAAAAGCCGCATTGCTGCTGTCCGGCGGCATTGATTCGCCGGTCGCCGGCTATATGATGGCAAAACGCGGGTTGGAGCTGTGCGCCGTGCACTTTTTCAGCTATCCATATACTTCTGAACGCGCGAAAGAAAAGGTGCTGGAACTGGCGGAGCAATTGACGCATTATGCCGGGCGCATGGAGGTTTTTATCGTCCCCTTTACCGATATTCAGGAAGCCATCCGCGACAACTGCCCGGAGGATATGTTCACGCTGATTATGCGCCGGTTTATGATGCGTCTGGCGGAGCGTGTTGCCGTCGAACAGGAAGCGGGCGCATTGATTACCGGCGAGAGCCTGGGACAGGTCGCGTCGCAGACGATGGAAGCGATGAACGTCACGGGCGCGGTGTGTTCCATCCCGGTCTTCCGCCCGGTCATCGGCATGGACAAAGAAGAAATTGTACAGATTTCGCGCAAGATCGGCACGTTTGAGACGTCGATCCTGCCCTATGAGGACTGCTGTACGGTGTTTACACCGAAGCATCCGCTGACCCGTCCGAAGAAATTCAAGGTCGAGGAAGCGGAACGTGTGCTGGACGTCGAGGCGCTGGTTGAACAGGCGCTGGCAGACGTGGAGCGCGTCGTGCTGTAAAAACAGAACAGGCACACAGATCTGTCAGGCAGATCTGTGTGCTTTTTTTGGTTATATTTCTGTCGGATATATGGGAGGAGAATATATTCCAAAATCACATCTGTTGCAGTTGACAAATTTTTACAGATATGTTATAATCAACAACACAATGGAACAATGCACATATCTGTGCAAAGGCATAATGGGGTGAGGTATGTTGTCGGATCATGTGGGGGTATCCATCTTGCCATGAGGAAATTTGATAGCGAAAAATATTTTAAATTCCCGAGGCTTAAGGAATGCTACAAACGGTTTACGGGACTGAAGCAGGGGTACAGAGATTCCATCAAGTTTGCACTGTGTATGCCGCTGGTGGCTTTGATCCAGTATTACCGGGCGCATATGTCCATTCCGGAGATCGTCATAACAGATGTCTGCATGGTGGGTTTGTTTGCATTTTTGCAAATATGCGGCGCTTGGATCGCCAAAACCATCCTCAGCAAATGTAAAAAAATATCGCCTGCCGTGCAGCTGGGATGCATCGGTTTGCTGCTCGCCGGTATCTCTGCGCTGGCTGCTGCCCAGTGGTCGCGGGACAATCTGACCGCGTTTGACGCGGACGGAATGGAGCGCGAGGTTGCGGCTTTCCTGACGGAATGCACGCGCGACGGCGAACAGACCTTTGTCGGAGAGCAGGCAGAGGACATCGCCTGCCGCGTCGTATTGTTGGCGGAGGATGCGGCGCTGGTCGAGGTCACCGCAAAACAAAACGGGGTCGCGGTTGTTTCACGCCGCGCATTGCACAGGCAGGCGTTGACCGGCAAGTACCAATTGGCATACCGCCCGACGATAGAAGACCGGGAGATGTACATGGAAGATGGGACAGAATACACCGGGTCAACCTTCGCGCGGCATTACTGCTACACCGTCGCTTCGGATACCAATACCATCGTGGCGCGGGATCACAGTTGGACTGGGCGGACGATACAGCTTGCGTGCCTGTGGGGGCTGTGCATCGGAATATGGCTGCTGTACCGCAGGAGACAACAGGAATAACGGCAACGCGTGCATGTGGGAAAACCATGTGCGCGCTTTTTCTTGTGCTTGCCGATGTGCTGTGCTAAGATAAAAATATAGCGATTGTGCAAAAACCATAGGAAAACGCATCAATCGACAGGACGCGCGGTGCGCGGGCGGTACAATCATGCCGTGCGCTGCGGAGGATTTGCCGATGGACTGGAGGGAACATTGCGATGAAAGCGGAAATGATCGCCGTGGGGACGGAGATCCTGTTGGGCGATATTGTAAATACCGATGCGCAGGTCATTTCGCTGGGATTGGATGAACTGGGCATTGACGTCTATTATCAAACGGTGGTCGGAGATAATCCGGAACGCCTGCGCGGTGTATTGGAAATTGCGCGTGAGAGGTCTGACCTGATTATCACGACAGGCGGGCTTGGACCGACGTTGGACGACCTGACACGGGAGACCATTGCCGATGTATTTGGAAAAAAACTGGTGCTGCATGAGCCGTCCCTGCGCCGCATCACGGCATTTTTTGACCGCATGGGACGCGAGATGACGCCGAACAATATCAAACAGGCGATGCTGCCGGCAGGCTGTACGGTTTTGCCCAATGACTGGGGCACGGCGCCGGGCTGTGCATTTGAAGCGGACGGCGTCCATGTGCTCATGTTACCGGGTCCCCCGCGCGAATGCACGCCGCTGTTCCGCACAGCAGGTATGGCATACTTGTCCAAATTGGCAGGCGGTGTGATTGTCTCACATACCATTCATATTTTTGGCATGGGTGAGGCGCAGATGGAAGACCGGCTGCATGATTTGATGGAGGCGGGACGCAATCCCACACTTGCACCATATGCGAAAGATGGTGAATGTATGGTTCGCGTGACGGCAAAGGCGGAATGTACCGAAAAAGCAGAAGAATTGCTCGCGCCGGCGGTACAGCGGGTATGCCGGAAATTGGGCGATGTGGTATATGGCATTGATGCAGGCAGCCTGGAGCAGGCGGCAGCCGCCGCATTGACTGCGCATGGCTTGACGCTTGCCGT
>CALWUF010000019.1 GCA_944384655.1 uncultured Butyricicoccus sp.
CTCTGGTAACGGTGCCCACAGCCTTGAGCTATCGGTATTACGGCGCAGACGAGTTCGTGCTGAACGACCAGACTTTTGTGGCGGATACCGGCACCGACAGTGTCATGTACTATGCTTTTGATACCACCGTTGCGACCAACGGCGCAATGGAAGAATTTTTGGCTGTCTACACGGAGAGCATAAACCCAGAGCTGGACTATGAGAGCAAGACCACCTATGCAGGCGAGTTTGAGAATATGCGCTCCATGTTTTTGCTGCTGGGCGGAGCCCTGAGTTTCATCGTGGGAATGGTGGGTGTGCTGAACTTCTTCAACGCCGTACTCACCGGCATCATCGCCCGCCGACGGGAGCTGGCTATGCTCCAGGCTGTGGGCATGACAGGGCGACAGATGCGCTTCATGCTGGTATGCGAGGGGTTGCTGTACGCCCTAGGAGCCGCAGGGCTGGCTCTGCTGCTGGCGGTGGCTCTGGGACCGGTCACCTTCCGGGCAATAGAGGGACTGTTCTGGTTCTTCACCTATCGGCTGAATCTGACGCCCTTCCTTTGGGTAATCCCCCTGTTTGCCTTGCTGGGGGCGGGTGTCCCCCTCCTTACCAGCCGGGCGGCGGCGGGGCACACTGTTGTGGAGCGGCTACGGGAAGAATAAAGCAGTTTAACATTATTCCAATGGCGAAAAAGCCCCATCCCTCAATGATTGAGAGATGGGGCAACCTGATTATGCCGAAATTCCCGGTATCTCACCGACAAAGTTATAAACGATCTTAACCTCCTGCCGCTTCTGACCGTCCACTTTCTGTACGTCGCCGATCAGAATCTTACTGATGAGCCGGTGCAACACTATCGCGTCCAGTTCCGTGATGATGGCGTATTGACAAATCTCCGAGATGAACGTTTTCACATCGCTTTCCTGCTCATCGGAATAGTGCATCATCTCAGTCAAGTCGTGCATGCGCCGCTGGTTCGTTTCCTGTTCCTGCTCAATCGCGGCAGTCAACTTCACAAACCGCTGTTCTGATAAGATTCCCTTCGCCTTATCAGTGTAAGGGCTCAGAAACATATCGTCAATCTCCTGACTGTGGGTCTGGAGCCGCTCAACCGTTTGTGGAAACCGTCAGCATCTTTCATGGCAAGATCCGCCAGATCTTGGATGTCCTTCAGCACAAGGTTATACAAATCCCGCGCTTCGATCTTATGGCTGGAGCATACCTTGTAGCCCATCCGGTTAATAGGTCTGACAGATATAATAGGTTTTATCTATCGGCTACCGTTTCTTTTTGGTGGTGCGGTTCGTATCGGTTCTTCCGACCTTCTCATAGCGCACCTGCATGGACTTTCCACAGGTGGTGCAGTAGATGATGCCGTGGAAGATGTTATAAAAGGGGCAGGCGTTTCCCTCTATAATGGTGGATCTGCCGTTGATCATTTCCTGCACCCTCTGCCATTCCTCCGGTCTGACAATGACCTCATGGCAGCCCTCGATCACTTCCCACGGGTCGCGGGGAATGATGTCGTCAGTGTTGGAGCGTATCTCCCTTCTGGTGCGTCCGGAATACCAGATGCGCACCCTTTATAAAAGGGATTGCGGAGGATGTGGCTGATCCTCGCCCCGCCTCAGGAATAATAATCGCATTGGACGCAGTGTTTGTAGGTTTGTCAATGATGTGTTATACAGCGACAAACCTACATACGTTGGCATTTCAGATCGGAGACGCTATGCAATACGACCCAGAACGCCCCAACTTGGACTTGTGGTTCCCGGACAGGCAGTGCCGGATGGAGCGTGTTGCCGCTTATGATTCTTTTTTCCCTGATCGCTTATTATCTGAACAGGCTCTATGACTGGGGGCTGGACTTCCGGCAATGCAAGCATGACCGTTTACGCACATTTCCACAGTGTCTGCTGCGACGAATGGTATCATTGTTTCACTTCTCGGTGAACAGCATCTGCACCATTTAAAATCAAGCCTTTCAATTTTGCAACAAATTGATCTGGCGGCATACAGTCCTTTTCCATAATCCATCGTTCCATACAGCACAACGCTGCATCCGTAAAAAAATTAATGGTGAAATCATCTGCCGCATCTTTGCCGAACAAATATGTAAGACGTAATGACAACAGAGGACGGCAATATTCTCGCAGATGTTCCGAAAAAGAATTCTGACCTTTGATTTTCAGAACTTTGCGATAAAAAATCCTGTTCCTGTAAAAATAATCACAGATATCATTCAGAAGATCCAGCCGCTCATCAAAATTGGTAACATCCGAAAAAGCCAGAGAAAACGAGATAAATTCCGTATCAAAAATCCAATTAGCCAAATCGTATTTATCTTTGAAATGATAATAAAAACTTTTGCGGTTTATACCGCATTTTTCGCAGATCTGTGTCACATTAATCTTATCAAAAGGCACTTCTTCCATCAATTCTTGCAGAGCCTGAGCTAATGCCCGTTTTGTAATATTGGAATCTGCCATCATATACCACCTCTCAGTCGATTATTTTATCACACCAAGATGCTTCAACAGAATTTTTATCCCCATTATAATGAAATCACACCGCCCATGAATGCTGCCTTAGAAAGAAGCATCCAGGGGCTTTGATTCCTCTTTCCAGTTTCTCTGCGGACAAATGTTTGCAGATTGCAATGGCAAATGCGTCCATAGATAATCTTACTGCAATGACCAACAATTCCATTGCGATTCAGCTGTGGGTATAAAAAAAGACAAGTCTTACCCACATCAAGCAGATAAGTCTCATCAATTAAGGGGATGCCAGGATGATGCTCCAGTGTGTTGACATCTCCGCGCAGCATGCGCTGACGAATCCCTTGTTCGACTTTTATTTTAACAAAAAATTCTTTTTCTTTCAACAATCGGCTTTTGGACAAAAAGGGTCGTGTGTCTCAAAATACAACAAAAAGTGCTGCCAGAGGAAAAATAGGACACATCTTTTCTTCTGCCCAATGACAGGCGAGAGAATTGTCTATACAATAAAAACATGATTCTGGCGCTTTCTCAAGCAATATAGTGGGTTTAGCAGTCATTTTTCTCCTGTCACCGGATTCTGCCATTCGACATCATGTGTTCATTTTAGGATTTGAACTGCTAATCGTAGGGAGGAAACCGTTACAAAAAACGAAAGTCTGAATTGTTGCTTTGCTGAACTTTATTATAGAACGGTATCAATGTCCCTAATAGTAGAAAGAAGGTGTACTTTATGTTTGACTCCACTGAAAAACGCAAGGAAGTAGGAAAGTGGTTGATCGGTATCATTACCTGCTGCATTTTGATTTACCTTGGGATGCGGCATATCAGCAATATTGCAGACGCGATCATGTTTCTTGCGGGTCTTGCAAAGCCAATGCTGATTGGTACAGTTCTGGCGCTGATTCTCAATGTGCCCATGAGTGCGATCGAAGGGTGGCTGCGCAGAAAGGTCAAACTGAAAAGAGCTACCCGCCCGCTTGCCATTGTTTTGGCCTTGATTCTTGTTCTCGGTATCTTTGTCGGTGTTGCGGTGCTGGTAATTCCTGAGCTGATCAATGCGGTCACATTGATCGTACAAATTATAGGTCAGGGACTTGATCAACTGGCATCAATGGAAAATGACGCTGCCATCATGTCGTCTCCGCTGGGAAAATATCTGGCGGGTATAGATATTGACTGGCTTGCGCTGAAGACAGAATTGGAGGAATTCATCAGGACACACAGCGATTCTTTTGTAAATCAGGCTGTTGATGCTACCAGCTCTGTGGCAGGCGGCATCGTCTCACTTTTTATCGGTTTCATTTTTTCTATCTACATTTTGTCTGGCAAAGAGAAGCTAAAAAGGCAGGTTTGCAGATTGACAAGAGTGTGGTTGCCGCAAAAGCTGGGAGGAGTTCTGATCCATGTCTGCGGAGTTTGCAGCAAAACCTTTCGACTCTTTATTGCAGGTCAGGCAACCGAAGCAATTATTCTCGGAACGCTGTGTATGATAGGCATGGCGATTCTCCGAATCCCTTATGCTCCTATGATAGGGGCTTTGATTGGTGTTACAGCTCTAATCCCCATTGTGGGAGCTTTCTTTGGTACAATTGTCGGTGCAATCATGATTTTGACTGTTAATCCGTTTAAAGCATTTGTATTTATTGTTTTTCTATTGGTTTTGCAGCAGGTTGAGGGCAATATGATTTATCCTAAAGTAGTCGGCTCCAAAATTAACCTGCCAGCCATGTGGGTACTGGCCGCAGTAACTGTTGGCGGCAATTTGGGTGGACCTCTCGGAATGCTGTTGGGTGTTCCGGCGGCATCAGCTGCTTATGCGTTACTGCGGGAAGCAACTCAAAAACGGGAAAATCGTATTACAACAGCTCCGACGCGATCTGACACACAAGAACAACGCCAAATATAGCAGCATTGTATGAGATATCAAACGCTGATCGTTTTGATTGCCGACATCGCCATTGATAATACCGCAAACAATGTACTCTGCATCCTCATCGTGTAAGAGCATCTATAACTGTTCTTATACTGCCATTTGGCTGAGTTTCTTTTTACTGTAATAAATTATGCTTTTGCGAGATTGTTCAACCCTCCAAAGAACAATGTCAAGCAACCTTGGAAAGTAGTGCCGTATGTTGGAAAAACCGAAATGTCTGCGGGAGATGGTCAAGACCACTGGCGCAATCAATACCGATTACGAAAGTCCGGAGAGAAGAGAGCATTTGTGCGGAAAGATCACGGCTTATATGTTCTGCGATCAATCCGCTCAACTGCATGAAATTTTTTGACTTCTTTGTTATCGAAGGGAACAGACTTGCTAAATTTTTTGCTGGAATATTAACTGCACTAAGCCGTTGGATTTTTCGTCAGCAGGAGCTTTCCCAAAAGGATTTGGTTTCCCTGACACGAAATCTATTTATGGAATGGTTGATTCCTATATTATCCGAACCTTGAGTTAAGGGGGGATGGAAACTTTGAGACCATTCAGCACGCTTGCCTGTTTTATGTTCCGGACATGCGAAAACCGGTTTCGTTCTGCACGAAACCGGTTTTCGGTGTGTGATAGTAATAAGTAGAAGGGGGAGGTTAAACAGGAAATGTTATCGTATATAATAATATCAAATATCAACTTTGATTACTTAACGCCCATCCAACCGGAGATAACCATCATCTGAACTTCACTGGTACCTTCATAGATTTCAGTGATCTTTGCATCACGCATCATGCGCTCAATCGGATAATCCTTGGTATAGCCATAGCCACCGTACAACTGCAGGCAACGGCGAGTGACATCGCTCGCATTCGTAGCTGCAACCAGCTTTGCCATAGCAGCCAGATGGGTGTATTTTTCATGATTGTCCTTGGCGCAAGCCGCCTGATATACCAACAGCTTGGCAGCTTCCGTGTTGGCGCGCATCTTTGCCAGCTCGAACTGTGTATTCTGGAACTGGGAAATACGACGACCAAACTGTGTGCGCTCCTGAACATATTTGACAGTTTCTTCGATTGCACCTTCTGCAATGCCGAGTGCCTGTGCAGCGATGCCGATACGACCGCCGTCCAGAGTCATCATTGCATATTTGAAGCCTTTGCCAATTTCACCGACCAGATTTTCCTTCGGAACGATGCAGTCCTCGAAGATCAGTTCACAGGTAGAAGAAGCACGGATGCCCATCTTGTTCTCCTGCTTGCCGATGGAGAAGCCTGGCATACCTTTTTCAACAATGAATGCGGAAATACCCTTGTTGCCGAGAGATTTATCCGTCATTGCCAGAATGAAAAAGATATCAGCCGCACCTGCGTTGGTGATGAAAATTTTGGAGCCATTTAAAACCCAATGATCATCATCTACCAGAACGGCAGTGGTCTTCTGCTGTGAGGAGTCAGTACCTGCCGACGGTTCAGTCAGACCGAATGCGCCTAATTTTTCACCGCTTGCCAACGGGATGAGATATTTCTGTTTCTGCTCTTCCGTGCCGAACAGATAGATCGGCGTTGCACACAGTGAAGTGTGTGCAGAGACGATAACACCGGTGGTAGCACAGACTTTACTCAGTTCTTCAACGCATTGAACGTAGCTCAGTGTATCCATACCGGCTCCGCCGTATTCTTCCGGAAATGGAATGCCCAAAAGACCCATTTCCGCCATCTTTTTTACATTTTCTATTGGGAAACGTTCTGTTTCATCGATTTCAGCTGCGATCGGCTTTACTTCGTTCTGTGCAAATTCACGATACAGGTCAATCAATTCCTGATGCTCTTCATCAATACGGAAATCCATACAATATACCTCGCTTTTTACAATTGTGGGAGAACAGGGGAGAACCGGTGGGCGATTCACCCCTGTTTCGTTATTAGGGGATGATTATGCCTTGATTTTTTTGTATGCTTCGATAAATGCCGGAATGACATCGAACAGGTTGCCAACGATACCATAATCTGCAACTTCAAAGATCGGCGCTTCTTCGTCCTTGTTGATCGCAATGATGGTATCCGCACCGCTCATACCAGCAACGTGCTGAATAGCACCCGAAATACCGCAGGCGATATATACTTTAGGGGCAACCGTCTTACCAGACTGACCGACCTGATGTGCATGGGGCATCCAGCCTGCATCGACAACGGCACGGGAACAACCGACGGTTGCACCGAGAAGGTCAGCCAATTCACGGATTGTAGCAAAGCCCTCCACGCTGCCAACACCACGACCACCAGATACAATGATATCGGCTTCTTCCAGATTGACAGCTTCGGCAACTTCTTTCACGCGTTCCAACAATTTGGTGCGGATGGCATCTGCTGCAACATGGATGTCTTCACGAACGATTTCACCAGTTTTGCCTTCCTGATATGTAGCCTTTTTAAAGACAGCGGGACGTACCGTACCCATCTGTGGACGGCATTCCGGGCATTCGATGGTAGCCATCAGGTTGCCGCCAAATGTCGGACGAGTCCAGGCAATGCATCCAGTCTCTTCGTCGATGTCCAACGCAGTACAGTCAGCGGTCAAGCCAGTCTTCAGGCGGCAGGATACACGCGGACCCATATCACGACCATTGTTGGTTGCACCGATGATGACGGTTTCTGGTTTGTACTTCTGAATCAATTCAACCAGCGCTGTGGCAAATGCGTCAGTAGAATAGTATTCATATTCGTCGCCTTCCACGAGGATTGCACTGTCAGCGCCGTAGCAGATGGCATCTTTTGCCACGTGCTCTACATCTTTGCCAATTACCACAGCGATCAGTTTACAGCCCTTTTTATCAGCCAATTCTCTGGCTGGATTGAGCAGCTCAAAACCAACATTCTTGGCCTTGCCGCATTCTGTTTCAACGAACACCCAAATGTTCTGATATGCTTCACTCATAATGGTTACCTCTCAATCACAGGATCTTCGCATCGGTCAGCAATGTAGCCAACTGTGCCGCTGCTTCATCAGCCGGCAAACCGGCAATCTTCACGCCGCTCTTTTCACGGCTTGGCGTATATGTGCTCTTGACCTTGGTGGGGGAGCCTTTCAGACCGCAGCGCGAAACATCAATGGCGAGGTCTTCAGCAGTTAGCACTGGAATAGGCTTTTTCTTTGCAGCCATCTTGCTGCGGATGGTGGGGTAGCGTGGTTCAGTCGGGAGTTTGACAACTGTGATAACAGCCGGCAGATTGGTGGTCATCAGATCATAACCATCGTCGCATTCACGCTTGATCTTGACAACGCCGTCTTCAACGGTCAGATCCATCGCATACGTAAGCTGCGGCAGACCCAGATGTTCAGCCAATTCAGGACCAACCTGTGCGGTATCACCGTCGACAGCCTGCTTGCCGCACAGAATCAGATCGAAGGGTGCGCCTTCTTTTTCTTCAATTGTTTTGACAGCATTGGAAAGGATAAAGCTGGTAGCGAGCGTATCGGAACCGCCAAACTCTCTGCCGCTGACGAGATAAGCAGCGTCTGCACCGACGGACAGGCAAGTCTTAAGGGCATCGGCCGCTTGTTCCGGACCCATGGATACAACAACAACTTTGCCGCCAATTGCTTCCTTGATCTGGACGCCGGCTTCCAACGCATAGGTATCAAATGGATTTACAATACTGGGTACGCCAGCGCGAACCAGAGTATGAGTTTCCGGATCAATCTTGATTTCGTTGGTATCCGGTACCTGCTTTACACAGACTAAAATATTCATAGGACAGCCTCCTGTTTGTTCGTTGAAAATTCTGCTTACAGACGGTAGCAGACCTTGCCTGGATTGAGGATCATATTCGGGTCAAAGACACGTTTAATGCCTTCCATGAGCCGCATGTTGGTTTCACCGACCGATTCGACCAGATACTTGATCTTACCAGAACCGATACCATGTTCACCGGAAACGAGTCCGCCGACTGCAGTGGCTTCTGCATAGATCAGTTCGAAGAACTTGTCAACACGGGCTTTGAATTCATCTTCGGTCAGATCGTTGGAGCACTGATAAATGTGTAGGTTGCCATCGCCTGCATGACCGAAGCTCTTGATGGTCAAACCGCATTCTTCACCGGTCTTGTTGACATAGGCAAGATAGGATGCAATCTTGTTAACGGGAACGACAACATCACATTCATCCAAAAGCTTGGTTTCTTCCATGATTGCTTCGAGGAAGCTGGAACGAGCTGCCCATGCATCTTTGATCTTAGACGGCGTGTCGGCAACGAGTACATCAATTGCGCCGGCTTCCATCACCAGTTCTGCTGCCTGCTCGATCAGCGTGTCCAATTCATCTTCCGTGTTTGCATCCAGCGTGACAAGCAGGTAAGCGCCAGCGGTAACACCGTCAATGACCTGTGGGAATACGCTGCGACCGATGTAGCGTTCAGACGACAGCACAATTTCACGCTCCATAAATTCGAGTGCCTGAGGATTCATATGCGCCATCTTAAACTTTGGAACGGTAGAAATACAGGTGTCCAGATCCTCGAACGGAATAATCAGGCTGGCAACAACTTTCGGAGCCGGGATGATCTTCAGCGTCAACTCTGTGATAATGCCCAATGTACCCTCCGAGCCGATCATGAGGTTGAGCAGAGAGTAACCGGAAGAAGTCTTGGAAACGGTTGCACCGAGATGGGTGATTTCGCCAGTCGGAAGGACGACGGTCATAGCGCGGACATAATCGCGCGTTGCGCCGTACTTGACCGCGCGCATACCACCTGCATTTGTTGCGACATTGCCGCCGACACAGGCAAACTTTTCGCCCGGATCAGGCGGATACAGGAGCCCTTTGCTGCTGCAATCTTCTGCGAGATCATTGAGCAAAACACCCGGCTGGATGCGGACAACAAAATTTTCCAAATCATATTCCAAAATCTGATTCATTTTGGTGGTGTCAATGAGCACGCCGCCAAACAGCGGAACTGCACCGCCTGCCAGACCAGTACCAGCGCCACGCGGGGTAACTGGGATTTTATTTTCGTTGCAGATTTTCATAACTGCCGCAACTTCTTCTGTGCTGCGCGGAACGACAACACAATCAGGTGCATGTGTGCCATAAATTGGCATTTCATCCTTGCTGTAATCCGGATTGATGTCTTCTCCGGTGATTACGTGTCCGGGAGCGGCAGCTTGCAACTGCTCAATGATTTCCGCAGTTAACGTGTTATAAGTACTCATATAAATTCCCTCCTACTCAAAAATCTGAGTTATTATTCAAAACAATCACAGGATCAGTGAACCTGCGAAGCAGATAATGCCTGCCAACACCACATATGCCACACAATATTTGATGGATTGTTTCAAAATCTGGCTGTCGGAATTGGGTTGATTGATTGCGCCGACACTGATTGCAATCGACTGCGGACAAATCATCTTGCCGATGCAGGCGCCAACGGTGTTGGAAGATGCAAGCCATGCCGCATTGATACCGAGAGTCGATGCCGTTTCCGCCTGCAAACCGCCAAACAGGACCGTTGTGGATGTACCGGAACCGGTGACAAATCCGCCCAATGTACCAATCAGTGGAGCCACCAGTGGATAATAATGACCTGTCGTTGCAACAAAGAATGTCGCAATGTCAGAAATCATACCGCTGTGACTCATCACTTTGGCGAGCGCCAGTACAGAACAGATGGTCAAGATTGTCTTAGACATGCTGACCATTGTCTTTTTGAATATTTTCCACATGGTGGAAACAGAAGCCCCCTGAACTATGCCGCCAATGATTGCGGCAATGAAGATCAGAATACCCGGAGTATTGATCCAACTGAAACTCAGCGTTGAAGTATCATCACCGGCATATACATGTACCGTAGATTTAAACTGGGCCAGGAAATCATGAATCGGGGGAACCAGGCTGGATGTTACCATCAACAGAATGAAGATCAACAAGAATGGCATCCATGCACGGACAGCTTCACCCAATGAAATTGATTTATGTGCTTCACTCTTTTCAGAAGAAATACAAAATTCTGCCGGGGGATTGCGGTTGAAAATACGCGAAGCAATTGCTGTACCAATCATGCAACAGATAGAACCGAGAATATCCGGTAGCTCTGCGCCGAGGAACTGCGACGCCAGATAAAACGGGACAACAAAACAAAGGCTGGAAATCAACGTTGTTGGGATGATGGATCCGAGGCTTTTCACACCCTTGCCGCACATGGCGACCATAACAAACGGGGTAATGAACATGAACAGCGCCAACTGTAAACCGGTGGAGCTGGCCAATGTCTGTACATCCAGACCCGTCACAGAGCCGAGTGTCGTTGTCGGAACACCTACCGAGCCGAATGCTGTGGGAGCAGCATTTGCGACCAAACACACGACGGCGGAAAAGATTGGATTAAAGCCGAGTGCAACCAGCATGCTTGCGGGGATGGCGACCGCAGTGCCAAAACCAGCCATACCTTCCATAAAGCCACCGAAACCCCAAGCGATAATCAAAACCAAAACGCGCTTATCGTTGGATACCATGGTAAGCATCTGTTTGATTTTGTCCATCGCCTTGGTTTCCAGTGTCAGGTTATACGTAAACATTGCTGCAACGATAACCAAGCAAATTGGCCAAAGAGCATTCAAAATACCTTCGACACAAGCGGTAGCCATGTTGACGGCACTGAACTTCCAGATGATCATCGAAGCAACAATACCGACAACCAGTGCGATGGGACAGGCGCGATAGCCAGGCATCTTCAGTACGGCCAATGCGATAATCAGCCATATAATAGGCAGCATCGCAAGGATAAACTTCAGAAATAGCATACGACAACTCTCCTTTACTGCATCTCTTTCGGATAAATTGGTATTACCAATTATCAAGTTAAGTCTGGACATAATCCTGCCACTCTCAAGATTATGCAAACTTAATTGCCGAATTTCTCAAATTAAGCCAATTAGTGTTAGGTATATATGGGGGTTATGCCTAAAACAAATGGGATGAACATGAGGAATGCAGCTGTGCACTATTGAATTGGTACTACCTCTTATGTGTTATATTCTACAACTCGCCCTTTCAAAAATCAAGAAAAATTGTCAAATTTTTTATGATATGGAAAAATATAAATTGACACACACAAACAACAAAAAAGACGGCAATTTTCGTTTTTTATATCGCAAACGGCAGATTTTTTGTTTCAAAAAACACACAAAAAAGGATGGAGAAGCAGAATAATTTCGGCAATATTGCACAAGTTGTGGCAAATAAAAAACCGCAGCTGCGAGATACAGAACTGCGGGGAAGGGAGAGAAACTGATTGTATATATTCGGTTTTAGATCGTCGGATCTGCCTCTTGATCGAAAAAATCCGGACGTTTTTTCTCAAATTTGATGACATGCTCTTTGACAATATCAAAGTGTTGTGCCATTGCTTCGTATGCGCGTGTGGCATCGTGTGTCAGCAGACCGTTGTAAATATCCCAGTGTGCGGCGCGCAAGGCTTTGGCGCGCCGCCGGTCAGCCAGAATCGATGTGCGCAGATTTTTAATAAAGATATCCAACAGATCGTTCATCAATTGCGTGAGATAGATCATCAGTGTGTTGTGTGATGCATGGATTAAAATACGATGAAACTCTGTATCCAACTTTGCGTTGTCTTTGAGGCTCATCGGTTCATCCATTTGCTGCAAAACGCTGTGCAAGTGTTCCAGTTCTTCCGGTGTAATATTGTGTACTGCGAGCGTGAGCGCTTCAAATTCCATGGCACGGCGAGTATCAAAAATTTCGTTATAGCTGATATCGCGCAGAACCATCAGCATATTAAAGGACTGTGTAAAATAACCATGCGGATCGCAGCAAATATAATTACCAGATCCCTGAAGGCTTTCGACAAATCCCATCATTTCCAACATGCGGATTGCTTCGCGAACAGAGTTGCGGCTTACACCCAGCTGTTCTGCGATATCGCGTTCAGCAGGTAACTTATAACCAATGCCCATTTCACAACTGAGAATTTTATTTTTGAAATAATCGAATACAATTCGATAGGCTTTTTTTTCAACCATAGTGTTTACCTGTACCTTTACATAATGAGGCAGTGCCGAGGATAGTGATGTGATACCATTATATTGGATTTATATAGTGTTTGTAAATATATAAAATATGTAAAAGTTAAAAATTTTGAAATTTTTCGTGACCGTATCCAACATCAATCATAATTACTGAATATTGCATCTGAGAGCCAGTGATTACAGAGCAGAGAAACGTATTCCAGGGCTTGCGGGACTTGCTGGAAGTATTGTCGCTCGTTTAATTGTGACAAAGTTTCATACAGGCAATATAAGGCGTCCTTGTTTTTTAATGTAAAAGTAAAAAATAGAAAAATAGGGAAATTAAAGGAAACGTCTTGTATGTAAGGTGTATTTGTTATATGATAATATCGATTAAAGCAAAAAATTGTTCTATATATTCGCATGAATTATCGCGATTTACAATCATATTTGGGGTTCCGGATGTGTAGAAAAGAGGGGTATTTCTATGACATTGCGATGAAAAAACAGGTTGTAAATGCATATGTGTTGGCGGCAATGATCACAGTTCCTGTTTTCGCATTTATTGTATTCGGAATAGTAAGTGGATTGCTTCTGAAATTTTGGAAGCAATCGAAAAAATGGTATAAAATATAGTTTAATTATAACTTTAATTTTTTTGTTTTATCGTGTTGCAAAATCATGCCGAAAATTGTCTTCTTATAGAAGGACAATAAAGGGGAGTAACTGACAAATGATTGCATTTATTTGCATGACTGTACAAGATCCTGATGATAAAGAATATATGCTCTGGATTTATGAAGAATTTCAGAACTTGATGTTTTATACGGCGAAGAAGTACATAAATGATCAAATGACCTGTGAAGATATCGTTCATGAATGTATTGTAAAATTAATTCAAAAAATTGATGTAATTCGGGGGAAGGAGCGTTGCATTTTAGCTGGGTATATTGTCTCTACTATTAGAAACGTTTCTATCAATCATTTAAAGCGTGAAGGTGTGAGGCAAAAACATACGGTCGGGTTTGATGAGGAAATAATAGAACAATTTCCATCTTGTGAACTATCCCTGGAGGAGATGCTGTTGGCGAAGGAGAAATCTTTTTTGATTTCCCTTGCTATGGGACAACTTTCGGAGGTAGAACGATTGCTTTTGGAAGGCAAATATATACTGGAATACTCTGATGATGAGCTTGCGAAACAGTTGGACTGCAAACCCGGCAGTATACGTATGAAATTAACCCGTGCCAGACGCCATGCGCTTTCCATACTGAGTCAAATGGACTGGAAAGGAGAGGGCGATGATGACCAATAGGCGCGATCAATTGCAGGAAAGATATGAAGATGCTCTGTTTGCGCTGATGATGGATGAATATCTTCGAGAACAAGGGAAGAAAGCATTGGATGAAAATGAACGGTTGAAAGAATCGAAAGAAATTGAAATATCACAAACCCTGGATAAAAAGATTCGCAAACAGATACAGCGTCATTTTCACTCTTATAAGGATAAATCTGGTAGAAAAAGTATCACTAAAATTGCAAAACGTGTTGGTATAGTTTTGTGTGCTGCTGTTATGTTGACAATAACAGTGTTTGCTGCATTTCCTGAATTGAAGATCAACCTGATGAATCTGTATCTCGAAGTAACTGACGATTATATAGATTTCCATTTCGGTGAAAAGGATATCTCTGATTCAACAGAAATGGAATCTACCCCCAATGTTTCTTTAGAGGATGATTTTGTTGTTACCTGGTTACCGGATAGCTTTTACGAAAGTGAAAAAAACTATATGGAAGATTTCATGATTGAATATAAATATCTCTCCGACTCTTTGCCAGAAGAAGAAGCGTGCATTATTGTAACAAAAATCTTTGGAGATGGAACAACAACTTCCATTGATACAGAGGATAGTGAAGTGCGAAATGTAATAGTCGGCAATACAAATGCGATCTTTACCAGGAAAAACGTATTTAACGATATTTCACTGGCTTGGCGTGTCGAGGGTGAGAATGCCCTGATGCGCATTGTTGCATGGGGTATCAGTGAAGAAGATTTAATGAAAATTGCAGAAAACATACAAACATAATTTTATTTTAATTTGAAAGGGGAAAGGAATAGTGAAAATCCATATGATTCGAGGAATCGCCGCATTTTTACTTACTGTGTGCTTTGTTAGTGGGGTGAACGCCCCAACTTATGCAGTGGATAACACCAGTATAATTGAACCATATTATACCGGTGCTATAAATGCAAGCTGTACACTCTCGATATCGTCCGGAAAGGCAACTTGCAAGGGATATTTAACTTTGCGCTCCGGTTATACCGCGTCGTTGACATTAAAACTGCAACAGAGTAAAAATGGAAGTTCATGGACAACACTAAAAACATGGACTGCGACTGGGAGAATTATAAGCAAGTCTTATTATGTGTCCTCGGAATACAAATATCGTGCGACGTTTAATATTAAAGTATATAATTCCGAAGGAACGCTTGTGGATAATTTTACAAAGATATCTGAAACAAAACCATAGAAGAAAATGAATATTTATTGGTCAATACCCGCATGGACAATCCATGTGGGTATTTTTATAGACACAAATAATAAAATGAAAAATTTGAAAAAAATGTGTTGCATTGTGCAATACATAATTGTCTTATTAATCGAAAGGGCAATGAAATGCCAATGGACGGATGCGTTGCCGTGCTTTCACAATATTCCCGGGAATTGAAACGATGTAGAAGGGAGCTGGTTTGAACGAACTATGACATTGAATACAATGAAAACTCGTTATTTTAGAAAGGAATGAAAAATTATGAAATTGAGAAACATCATTCGCTCAGCAGTAGCGTCGGGGCTTTTGGTTGCGATGCTCGGCTCGCAGGCGTTGGCGTATCAAACTACAAGTGACTGGAGTGGGTATTTAGGATATAATGCCTACACAAAAGTAGCTACTAATAAGCCAGAAATGGATTCGGACAGTTATGCTCATGCTTCTTGGGATTCTTCAGAAAATTCGAGTAAAGGTTGTAGGGTTGCTATTTACACGTCAGACGACGTCTATATCACGAGTAGGTCTTTGGTTAAAGGAGGGGATATGCAATCAATTTATTTGGAGACTGTATCAGGTAGGAAGTATACATTGAAAGCAAAACTAAGAACCAACAGTATGAATGGTGTGTATAATGCCGGAACGTGGGAACCCTGAACAGATCATTGTCGTTTATCTGGGTGCTTGTGCTTTGCACAAGCACCCGAATAAAAAGGAGTATTTCTATGACATTGCGATGGAAGAAACAGATTGTAAATACATACGCGTTGGCGGCAATGATCGCAGTTCCTGTTTTGGCATTTGTTGTGTTTGGAATGGTAACTGGATTGCTCCCAAAATTTTGGAAGCAAATGTATCCGGGAGAATCGGCTGCTGGAGATAATTTATATGTTTTTGCCCATTTGCGCTATACTGTGTGTATAGTGGATGAAATGGAGTGGTTTTTTGCGGATATACAATCTCTCTTGCCTATTCTCGCATCGATTTCGGTAGTTCCTTTTATTCAGATGAGAGACTGTTTTTTGCCATATGCACGACCGAGGCTGAACAATCGCAAATATATAGAGCAAAAAATGATTGTGCAGGCGGTCATATTGTCCGGCATGATAATATTTATGGGATATCTACTGACGATGCTGTGGTCCCGGTTGATGTTTGTAGAAGCATATCGAGACGGATGCACGTTTGATGTGTTTGTCAGTCAATGGGGATGGCAACTCGGCGCGGAAGACCATCCGTATCTATACATCCTAGCGTTGGGCATCCTGCGGTGCTTCCTGTTGCCAGCGTTGATGGCATTGTTGACGATCGCGGTTTCTTATCTCACCAATAAAATTTATATTTATTTGCTTGTACCGACAGTATATTTCGCAGTAAGCATCAATTTTTTTGGACAAGATGCATGGCAATTGTCGTTATTTTCACCGCAAAATCTGATCTGGCCAATGTCAGTAGCAGTGTCAGAAAATGGATACAGCGTTCATGGGATATGGGGAGTTACTATGGCATCGCTGTTGGTTGCCATCCCGTCTGTCCTGATGATCTGGTATGGCATGCGCAAGCGGCGGGCGTAGAATGAAAAAGGAAGTGAAGGTATGCGTTGGAAATCACAATGGATGAAATTGCTCGTGTTGGTCATCGTGTTGGCACTTGTCGGCGTTATAGGAGTCGATCAGGAGTTAAAGCCGTTTACAAATATTTGGTACACCACCGAACAGGAGCGGTTGGAAGCGATTAAAGTGCAATGGACAGCGAGTGGGGATGAGATGATGTTGGTCAATCCTTGCCAGACCTACTCGTTTGTGGGGTTTTCGTTTGTTTTTCTGATGGCGGCGCACAATCTGGTTCTGTTGCGCACGCCCATGCAGTTGACAAGATATCCCACGTGGAGCGCATACCGACGCACGGTGTTTGGTCGTTTGATGGTATTCAGCCTCCTGTTTTTGGGGATCGTGACGACGCTGGTCGTTTTGGCAGAACAATATGTACAATATCTGGGTCTGGCGAAGCTAATATATATATCAAAACAAATTTATCCCAAGGCAATGACGTTGTTTGCGCTGCACATGGTTTTGTGCACGGCAATGGTGTGTTTGTATCAGGTCAAAGCGATTTTTGCGCGGAATTATCTTTTGACACAGGCGTTGCCGATGGTATTCTTTGTCGCCAGTGCAACCATCAGGGGAACATGGATTCAGCGGATCAGTCCGTTCTCTTTTCCGGTCTATGACCGTATGCCGGAGGGCGGGCTGTTGCGCGTTGTTTTGACGTATGCGGTGTGCTTTGGCGCGCTGATCTATGCCTGCCGCAAACCCAAAAGCGAATATATCACAGAGGCAAAGATATGAGCAAAAAAATATATGCCATTTTGACGGCAATCTTGATTGCACTTCCGGCGCACTATGTGGGAAATATTCCGGTCTTCCGGAACGTTGCGTACAGTTTGCACGACGCGTTGGCGCTCCTGGGGTGCAACCCAACCCAAATGTACAACTGCGGGTTTGGGAATTCTTGGAACACGTTTACCAATTATTTCCTTGTGATCTTAATTTGCGCAGGGGTATTTGTCTACAGCAATTCGTATGCCTATCCGGAAGGGCTCCGCACGATGTCTATCCTTCGGTTCGGCTCGGAGAACCAATATTGGAAGTATGCCATGCGGCGCAACCTGAAAAATGTCTTGTTTGCTTCAACGGCATATATTATATTGGAATTTGCGTTTTGCGCGGCCTTTCAATATAGCCGCGGGTTTGGCGAGATACAGCACGTGCCATATGATCACTTCGCCATTACATATGTTTTGTTTTGGATCAAGCTGATGGCTGTGCTTTCCCTGGTCTCCATGGTGGCGGAGGTATTTACCGGACGGTTGCCGCGCGCCGGAATCATTGGGATGATTATCGTTGGGATTGTGTTGCTGCTTTCTATCGACGTCCTGCAAAATCAAACAGCTTTGCTGGCCATTGGCAATTGGCAAAGACAGGTTCAGGCAATTGTTGTTTTTGTAGCGATACAGATCGCGCTGTTTGCATATGGCAAAGTGCGTTCGCTGAAAATATAAGGAGGAGTTTATGATTCAGTTGGAGAATGTGACAAAGACATATAAAAATAATGTGATTTTCCGCGATTTGAGTCTGGAAATTCCTACGGGAGCATCGGTTGCTGTCACAGGATATAATGGAAGCGGTAAAAGTGTATTGCTTAAATTGATTACTGGGTTTTCGCGACCGGACAGCGGCAGTATCATCGTGGATGGGAAAAGAATTGGGAAAGATATCGATTTTATCCAGAATGCGGGTGTGTTTATCAATGCGCCGCAGTTTATGAACCATGCCACAGGATATGAAAACCTGATGATGCTGGCGGAAATCAGAAAGGCCATTGGCAAACAGGAGGTTCTGGACGTTCTGGAGCTCGTGAAGTTGTCAAATGCAAAAGATAAAAAAGTTCGTACATATTCCCAGGGAATGATTCAACGGTTGAGAATTGCGCAGGCGATCATGGAATCTCCTGATATTTTGATTATGGATGAGCCATTGAATGCCTTGGATAAAGAAGGAATTGATATTGCACATTGTATTTTTCAGGAATATATCGATAATCCACAAAAGACACTTTTGTTTGCTTCACATAATACAGAAGAAATTCATGATTTTGCAACATCCATTGTACGGGTAGGAGATGGGACTGCCCAATATATTCATGAGTGATCGTTACCCTGTACGATAGAGGACGATTCTAGTCACTGAATGAAAATCAGGCGGGGTTTGCCGCTCATGCGCCAAGCCTCCCCACCATCTCGAAAAATGTTCAAATAACGAAGTAGCGAGCCGCGCTTATGAAAGTGAGTTGCGGCTCGCTTTATATATGATGGAGCAGCTTGACGTCGCTGTATTCGTGAACGATACCCCAGCCGAAATTGTCGAATGAAAGCAACAAAAAAAGACGAGTGTTCTTACAGCGTTTCAAATGCTATCAGAACACTCGCCATGGTCGAGGTGGCGGGACTTGAACCCACGGCCTCTGCGTCCCGAACGCAGCGCTCTACCAAACTGAGCCACACCTCGGTATTCAATTCAGCAATATTTGCATTAAGACAAAGAGTATTGTATCAGGCATCTGTTGGAATGTCAACAATTATTTGTTGATTTTGAAAAAATTTTGATAGATTTCATTGAAATGGTGAAGATAATGTATCCATTTGCATCAAAAATGAAACAAAAATAATTTTTTGTCTTATTTTGTTTGGGTTTCATCTTACATTTAAAACAGAACGGGTGACAGCTTTCATGATAAAGAGCGGAAAAACCAGGATATTCCGTCACGGATTTTAGTAATTTTGTCTATAATCTTGAGTATCTCTAGTTTTTTTGTTATAATATCTTCGAATTAAAATAAAAAAGAGGAGTTGCAATGAAATCGAAAAAATGGAATATTGCTGCACCGGATCGTGGACGGATACAAAATTTGTCGCGCCGATGCGGATATGCACCATTGACTGCGGCGGTTTTGTGCGCACGTGGGCTTGATACACCGGAACAGGCAACTGAATTTCTGTCCTGTGACTTGTCCGGATTACATGATCCCATGTTGCTGCCGGATATGCAAGCGGCTGTACAAACCATTCGCACTGCAATCCTGCATAGGGAACACATTGCAGTGTTCGGAGATTACGATGTCGATGGCATTACATCGACTTGTGCACTCGTTCGATATTTGAAAAGTCAGGGCGCAACATGCAGCTACTATATCCCGGATCGGTTGACGGAGGGCTATGGTCTGAACAAAATGGCCTTGCTGGCGTTGCGCAATCAGGGTGTTTCCCTGATTATCACGGTCGATTCCGGCATTACTGCGACAGAGGAAATCGCCTATGCCCGACAGATCGGTTTAAAGGTGGTTGTGACTGACCACCATGAATGTAAAGACAATCTACCGGATGCTGTCGCTGTTGTCAATCCCAAACGGGCAGACAGTGCCTATCCGTTTAAAGATCTTGCGGGCGTCGGCGTGGTGTTCAAGTTGATCTGTGCGCTCGCCGGACCGGCACAGATGGGCGAAATTTTGATCTCTTATCTCGATCTGGTTGCCGTCGGCACGATTGCCGACGTTATGCTATTACAGGGGGAAAACCGTGTCATTGTCGCCAACGGTTTGAAGGTTCTCCAGCAGACACACAATCTCGGTTTACGCATGCTGATGCGTGAATCTGGTGTGGAAACACGCCGTATTACCTCTACCATCGTCAGCTTTGTCCTTTCGCCGCGTATCAATGCGGCTGGGCGCATGGGTTGTGCGGATCAGGCGGCGGAATTGTTCTTGACGGATAATCTGTTACGTGCACAGGAAATTGCCGCTATACTGTGTTGTCAGAATAAAGAGCGGCAAAATGCAGAAAATGCCATTTTGAAGCAGGCATTTGACGTATTGCAAAAAGAATATGATCCGCAGACCGACCGTATGATTGTGCTGTGGGGAGAGAACTGGCATCATGGAGTCATCGGCATTGTCTCATCCCGAATTTCAGACCGATATGGCTGTCCGACAGTATTGATTTCGTTGGATGGGGATCAGGGCAAGGGATCCGGTCGTTCAGTAGGTAGCTTTAACTTGTTCGAGGCGCTGGAGAACAGCGCGCAATATCTTGAAAAATTCGGTGGGCATGCGCTTGCAGCCGGTCTCACGATCAGTCGTGCGCAATTGCCTGCATTCAAGCAGAGCATCTGTGCGTATGCGCGTGAAAACATTCACGATGAGGATTTGATGCCCGTTGTCAATGTCGATTGTCTGATTACGCCGGATGATATTTCCCTCGAAGCCATTCGTGATCTTGGCATCCTGGAGCCATATGGTATGGGAAACCGTGAACCGATTTTTGCCGTTCGGGAATTGACAGTGGAAGAAATTACGCCAATTTCCAGCGATCGGCATCTGAAAATGTCGCTCATGAAAGGCGGCAAGCGATTTACTGCCATGTTGTTCGGCACGGGTTCAGGCGGATGCCCTGTTGTACAGGGGGATGTTGTGGATGCTGCATTCAGTCTGGAGATCAACACATTCCGTGGGCGGCAGGATATTCAATTGATGCTCAAAGATATCCGCCTGAGCGATTGCGAATTGGAAAAGGATCATTATTATCTGTCTATCTATTCTGCTTTTATCAATGGACAGGAGCTGACAGACCGACAAGTGAATGATATGTATCCGGATCGGGCAGATCTTGTAGCGGTTTGGCGTCATATTATTTCGCGTGCAGAGGTAGGCAAGCTGACAGCGCCATATAATACTCTTTCTCGGCGCATTTCCTATGAATCGCGGCGTTGCATCAACATCGGAAAATTGTTTGTATGCTTGGATGTCTTTTCAGAAAGCTGTCTGTTGAGCTATCATTTTAAAAATAACCTGCTACATATCAGGCTGCGACCCTTCAAAGGAAAAGCGGATATCACGAAATCCGTGGTTCTTGCAACCCTGCGGCAGAGAAAACAACAAAGTACGGCCGATCATTCGATCACAGCCGGGGAGTAAGCGTATGGATATGAAAACAAAAATTGATTTTTTGATCGAACGTGTGCAGAAACAGAATCCTTCTGCAAATGTCGAGAAAATCCGCGCCGCATATGAATGTGCCGCTGCGGCGCATGAAGGGCAAAAGCGAAAAAATGGCGATCCGTATATCATCCATCCGGTATCTGTCGCTGAAATTATCGTTGAGATGGGATTGGATACCGATTCCATTTGTGCAGGTCTGCTGCACGACTGCATGGAGGACACCAATTTCCAGTATGCACAGATTGAACAACAATTTGGGGTATCCGTTGCAAACCTTGTCGATGGCGTCACCCGTCTGGGACAGTTGCATTATTCCAAAGAACAGGAACAGATGGAAGATCTGCGCAAAATGCTCATCGCAATGGCGAAAGACATCCGTGTTATTTTAATTAAACTCGCAGACCGTTTGCACAACATGCGGACGATTGAGTTTATGCCAGAGGAAAAGCAGCGTTCCAAATCATTGGAGACCATGGAAATTTATGCACCGATCGCACACCGTCTGGGCATGCAGAAGATCAAATGGGAACTGGAAGATCTTTCTCTTCAGCGGCTCGATCCGGTTGGATATCAGGAAATTGTGGACGGTTTGGCGCGTCAGCACAGCGAGCATGAGGAAATGTTGGAGCGCATCAAACAGACAATCGGCAAAAAGCTGGATGAAAGCGGTATTCGCAATTCGATTTCCGCGCGTGTCAAGCACATTTACAGCATCTATCGCAAGATGTATGCGCAAAATAAAAGCATTGATGAGATTTATGACATCTGTGCCGTGCGCGTCATCGTCGATTCTGTAGCGGATTGTTATAATGTTCTGGGCTATGTACACGATCTGTATAAACCCATTCCAGGCAGATTTAAGGATTATATTTCTACACCAAAGCCGAATGGCTACCGTTCGCTGCACACGACAGTGATTGGACGTTCCGGCGTGCCGTTTGAAGTGCAGATTCGCACGGAAGAAATGCATAAGATGGCGGAATATGGTGTTGCTGCCCATTGGAAATACAAGCAGGGCGTTGACAAAAACAGCAATGAAGAAACGTACGCGTGGATTCGTCAATTGCTCGAATCGCAGCAGGATACCGAGGCGGAAGATTTTATCAAGGCAATCAAAGTCGATTTATTCTCCGACGAAGTTTTTGTCTTTACACCGAAGGGCGATGTTGTCAATCTTCCGGCAGGTGCGACTCCCATTGATTTTGCCTATGGCATTCATTCCGCCGTCGGCAACCGCATGATCGGATGTAAGATCAACGGTCGCATTGCACCCATTGACTATGTTCTGCAAAATGGAGATATCGTCGAAATTCTCACATCCAAGGAAACGCACGGTCCGAAGCGCGACTGGCTCAAGATAATTAAAACTTCTGAGGCGCGCAACAAAATCAAGCAATGGTTTAAAAAAGAATGTCGTGAGGAGAACATCGAGCAGGGGCGTGAAGATCTGGACCGCGAATTGCGTTCCAGCCTGTTATACAGTCATTTTATGGAAAATCCGGAAATTCAGCAGACAGTGCTGACCAAATTCGGATA
>CALWUF010000020.1 GCA_944384655.1 uncultured Butyricicoccus sp.
GTATGCAGGATTCTGAGTGCATCATCGCGGTCAACAAGACCGAAGGCGCTCCGATCTTCGATGTAGCAGATTACGGCATCTGCGGCGACCTGTTCAAGGTTGTTCCGATGATGATCGAGACGATCAAGGCTGCAAAGGCTGCCAAGTAAGCAGTAAACAAATGAACTGTTTCTCCCCCCGGCGGATTCCCGCCAGGGGGAGTTTTTTTGTCAATCTTCTTTTTGCTTTTCCGGTTTCCGTTTATCTGCGGCATCGTGCAGCCATGTCAGCGCATCATGCAATGTGCCGATGGCATCGCACAATCCCAAATCCACAGCTTGCTGTGCACCGAGTACAGTTCCCACATCGGCGGCCAATTCATCGGTTGCCATCATGCGGCGGCTCAATTCCTGTTCTTTCACCGATGAATTCGCAACAATAAATTGCGTGATGCGCGATTGAATCTGTCGGAAATATTCATAGGTCTGTGGCGCACCGATTACTGTTCCACTGATACGAACAGGATGCAGCATCATGGATGCAGACGGCGCAATCAACGTGCGCTGCGCTGCGACAGCAAGCGGGATTCCAATGGAATGCCCGCCGCCAAGCACAAGGGACAACGTCGGTTTGTGCATACCGGCAATCAATTCGGCAATGGCAAGCCCTGCTTCGACGTCGCCGCCTGCCGTATTGAGCAGAATTAACAATCCATCAATGTCGTCGCTCTCCTCAATTGCGGCCAGCTGAGGCAGAACATGTTCATATTTTGTGGTTTTGGTATTCTCTGACGCTTCCTGATGCCCTTCAATTGTCCCGATGATTGTGATGCAGTGCAGGTTGCCACGTGAAGAATGTGTTGTGACTGCACCAGTATCTGATTCTTTATTGGTATCTGATTTATTTTCCGCCATCGTATGCCCCTCCCATGTAAAATTTACTTCAAATTTCTCAGTTTTTCCCGATTGACAAATCTGTGTTATACGAATAGTTATCCACATTTCCACAGAGTTATCCCCAGGTTTGTGTGAAAAGCAGTGGATAACCCTGTGTATTTGTGGATAACAGCGGATTTGTACACAAAATACCGGAGGATCTCTGAAAAATCTGGAGATTTAAGGAAAACATTCCGGACTTTTTTTGTTTTGAATCTTTGTCAAAATGACAGTGTACGGTGAGTAATCAAAAAATATACAAAAACTTGTGATAATCCGTGAAAATTCACCGCGTTGTAATCAACTGACAGGAATATTTTGCCCATGAAACCGCAAGTTATACACAAGTGGATGGAAAATTTTTGAAGAATCATACGAACTTTGTGTAAAAGCTGGGGGAATCTGTGTAAAACTATCGCGACAAAGATAGAGATGTTACCAGATTGTAGCTTGACACACAATATTATATATCATATAATATTAGATATAGAAGAACAGAGAGGTGAACTGTATGTCCTTCCCAATTTCATCCGGATTGCTGGATGCCGTTGTGCTGTCGGTGCTCGAACAGGAGGATGCATATGGCTATCGCATTACCAACCAGGTGCGAAACCGGCTCGATATTTCCGAGTCTACCCTGTACCCTGTACTTCGGCGGCTGGAGAAAAGTGATTTTTTGACCGTTTATGATCGTGCAATCGACGGGCGGAACCGGCGGTATTATGCCATTACGCCAGCCGGGCACAAGCAATTGGAAGATTATCGCCGTGACTGGTATGTGTATCGCACAGGAATTGAATCCCTGTTACTTCCCGGAGGTGGACAATGAATCGGAGTGATTTTATTCTGCGTTTGGAACAGGCCCTGGGGGGTATGCCTGAAGAGGAGCGCCGCCGAGCTGTAGAATATTATGAAAACTATTTTGACGAGGCAGGACCGGAAAATGAAGCGGATGTCCTGCGTACGCTGGGCGCACCGGAAAAAGTTGCCGCAGATATTTTGCGGGAGTTCCGCGATGTGGGTGGTCCCGCGGCGGCGGGACAAAATCAGGAACATGACCCACGATCCGGAAAAAAACGCGTAGAAAGCTATGCGGCGCGCGCCAAAGATCGTTTTCAGAGCATGGATAACGGGCAGAAGGCGCTTGCGGTTTTGTTGGCAGTGATCGCTGTGGTATGCGTCGTGCCCCTCTGCGTGGGCATTGTGGGCGGCATCGGAGGCATTTTACTCGGATTGCTCTGTGCGGTTGCCGCTGTATTTTGTATTGTACCGGCATTGGATATCGCTGCGTGGGGCTGTGCAATTGGATTTGCGGTTGCAGCCGGTTATGCCGCAGTGAACAAAACAAGCGCAGAAACCGTGTTGCTCATCGGTTTGGCACTGATCAGCATGGCATGCGGAATTTTATTGTGGAAATTGACCGTCTATCTGTTCCGCACGGTGTTTCCCAATGTGTTCAAAAGCATCGTGGCGTTTATTCGGCGCATCTTCCATCGAGATTGAAAGGAGTTGATCCCCGTGAAAAAATCGACCATTTTTGCATTGATTTTACTGGTTGCCGGACTGGTTTGCTGTGTTGCCGCTGTAGGTATGGGGGTTGGCTCTATCCTTCTTGAAGAAGCCGGATCCTGGCCAACCGTTTGGCATGAGGAACAAGCGGAAGATAAACAACTTCAGGTAACCACCGTGGAACGGCTGGAGATCGATCTCGACAGCGCTGAACTAACCGTACAACAAGGCAAAACATGGAGCCTTTCGGGTGGAAGAAGTACCACTTGGAGAACCGAAGGTGATACACTCATCATTGAACAGGAAGATCAGCGCAATCAGTGGCGCAGAGGCAGCCCTGCACCCGTGACTTTGACCGTCCCCGCCGGCGATCCATTGCACTCCCTCGATATCGAGGTGGATGCAGGCAGTGCGGAAATTTCCGATATTGTCACAATTTCTACCCTTACATGCAGTGTGGACGCGGGTTCTGTGACCATGCGGAATATGAATACCCAACAGTTAAAAGCAGAGGTCGATGTCGGCGTGATTGATATTTCCGCTTGTGTCGGCGGGGTTGGCGTCACAGGCGCACCGGTCCAGTTAAACTGTGATGTGGGAGAGCTTGTCCTGCATTTAACGGAAGGTTCCTGCATCGGTCAGGTATCCGGCGACGTGGATATAGGCACTGTTGATATTTCAGTTGACGGTCAACAGGCACTGACACACGACACAGGCGTATCCCGTGCGCTGTCGGGCGCCATTCCGGGCACGACCGGTGATGGACTCATGACAATCGACTGCGACATTGGAAATATTGACATCTCTATCGATACTGAAACTGCGGATGTCGCTTCCGCAGCATAAAACATATCCCGGCAACGACCGTTGCCGGGATATCAGCCTGATGTAAACATGCCATGGGATACAAAGAGGGCTTGACATATCGTCATCAAACGTCTATCTTATTTATATCCTAGAACAAATCGGTTTGCAGGACGAATAGAGGGAGGCATTTCAGATGGAGAAAAAATTATACCGCATCGAACAGGGCAAAATGCTGTGCGGCGTTTGCATGGGAATTTCCGATTATCTGAACATAGACGTCACGGTCATCCGTCTGATATGGGCTGTATTGACTGTGTTCAGCGCAGGCACAGGTCTTCTGCTATATGTTGTAGCAGCCATTATCATGCCGGAAAAACCTGCATAAAGCATGAAATTAGCGCGAAGCCCTTGTCACATGCGCATGGATTTGCTACAATAACAATAGACTGGAATGCAGGCGTCGGCTTCTGTCGGCGCCTGTTCCTGCATCAGGAACAACAATCGCAAAGGGCAAAATCATGCCCCTTCTTTGCACTGAAAAAAAGGAGCTTAGTAATTCAATGACCAACCCGATTGTCACCATTACGATGGAAGACGGCGGCGAAATACAGATTGAACTGTTCGCCGAGACCGCACCGAACACCGTTCGCAACTTTGTCAGCCTGGTATCCAAGGGCTTTTATGACGGCACGACATTTCATCGTGTCATTCCCGGCTTTATGATCCAGGGCGGCGACCCGGAGGGAACGGGTATGGGCGGTCCAGGTTATTGCATCCGCGGTGAATTCGCACTCAATGGCTTTGAGAATGACTTGAAACATACGCGCGGCGTGCTGTCTATGGCGCGTGCGATGAATCCGGATTCCGCCGGTTCACAATTCTTCATTATGGTAGAAGATGCTCCACATCTGGATGGACAGTATGCATCGTTTGGCCGTGTCATTACCGGTATGGATGTTTGTGACCGCATTGTTTCCGTGCGCCGGAACTTCAATGATAAGCCACTCAAACCACAACGCATGAAGAGCGTAACGGTTGAAACGTTTGGCGAAACCTTTGACGAGCCGGAAAAAGCCTGAGCTGAAAGACCGCGCCGTGCGCGGTCTTTTTCTTATTACTCCTGTGCGCAGCGCCATTTGCGATACCCCCACCATACCAGCCCTCACAGGGGCAACTGCCGGACCGTCCGTCCGGCATGTTCGCCGTGCGCGGGAGCGCACCGGACGTTTCTTTTGCCAAGCTTTTCTTTTCGCAAAGAAAAGCGGAGAGGAGGAGAATTTTTGGCAGATATCAGTATTTCTGGACTCAATCAATATTTTGGCGAAAATCAAATACTTCATGACATCACATTCGACATTTTTCCGGGAGAAAAGGTTGCAATCGTCGGTCCAAATGGGGCAGGCAAAACAACATTATTCCGTGTAATCACCGGCGAACTGCCCTATGAAACCGGTACGGTTTCCATTGCAAAGGACCGCACCGTCGGCATGATCGATCAGATTCCCGTGTATCAACCGGACGATACGGTGGAGATGATCTTGCGTTCCGCATTCCATCGCATCGATCAGGTGCGTGCGAAAATGAAACAGCTTGAAATCCGCATGGAGAAAAACGACGACTCAAACCTGTTAAAACAGTATGGCGCATTACAGGCTGAATTTGAAGCCATGGGCGGTTATGCACTCGACTTTGAAATAGATAAAGTGTGCAACGGTTTGGAAATCCCGAGGGAAATGCGTGAAAAACCATTTGATGTGCTGTCCGGCGGCGAAAAAACACGCGTCAATCTCGCACGGATTATCCTGGAGGATACCGATATCCTGTTGCTGGATGAACCGACCAACCACCTGGATCTGGACGCCGTGGAATGGCTCGGCAATTTCTTACATGATTACAAAGGCACCGTCGTAACGATCTCCCATGACCGCTATTTCCTCGATCAGTGCTGTGACCGCATCATCGAATTATTTGAAGGACATGCGGATTTTTATCCCGGTTCCTACAGTTATTATGCGGAAGAACGTAAGCTGCGTTTTGCCCGGCGCATGGCCGAACATGAAAACCAACTGGAAGAACTCAAACGCTTGCAGGATCAATCGCGCAAAATGCACCAGTGGGGCACAGAAAAAATGCATAAACGTGCCTTTTCCATCGATAAACGCATCGCACGCATGACTGTGGCAGATCGCCCCAAACAACAGAAAAAAATGTCGATGACATTTGGCGATCCCAACTATGAAACCGAACATGTGCTCAAAGTGCGGAATATCAATAAAAGTTTTGATGGCAAACAAATCCTGCACGATATCTCTTTTCATGTGCGCAATGGCGAACGCGTTGCCATTTTGGGTGACAACGGCACAGGCAAAACCACCCTGCTCAATATCATCCTCGGTCTGGAGGAAGCCGACAGCGGAACCATTAAAAAAGGCGATGGGCTGAAACCCGCTTATCTGCCTCAGGTTGTGCATTTTGAGAATGAAACCCGCACATTGGTCGATACCCTCATCTATGAAAAAAATGTCACGCCACAGACGGCCCGCAACCGGTTGGGACGTTTCCAATTTTCCGGAGAAGATCAGCTCAAACCGGTCTCCAAATTGTCCGGCGGAGAAAAAAGCCGGCTGCGTCTGTGTGAATTGATGTATGATAAACTCAATATGCTCGTGCTGGATGAGCCGACCAACCATCTGGATATCCTGTCACGGGAATGGATTGAAGAAGCTGTGGAGAGCTTTACCGGAACATTGCTGTTTGTCTCCCATGACCGCTATTTTGTCTCGCGCTTTGCAAACCGCATTCTTGTACTCATGGACGGGGAACTGATCGATTTCACCGGAACATACGAACAATATCTCCTGTTCCGTGCGCGAAAAGCCGCAGAAAAAGCCGCAAGCGTACAGCCAAAACCCAAAAAAGAAAAACCAAAGCCCAAAGGCGGTACAAAACCGCTGGAAAAGAAAATTGCAAAGCTCGAACGTGAAATTTCTGATCTGGAACAGAAAAGCGCATCCATTGATGAACAAATGACACAGGCTGCCAGCGATCCCGGCAAGCTGATCGAACTCTCTGAACAGAAAGACGCCGTTGAGTCAGAACTGATGGCGCACATGGAACAATGGGAAACACTGTCCGCACAGCTCGAAGAAATGCAGGAGAATGTATGATGAAACGACTGTATCAAATCCTCTGTATCCTCTCTGCTGTTCTGGCCGTGATATGTATCCCATCCCGACCGTTATGGTTTGGATTGGCCTTCTTTTCTACCCTGAGTCTCTGTACCGGCGGCATGTGGCTGTTGATCCGTGTGCGCGATACACGCACAGACCGATGGTCTGTGATAGCAAAACAACTGATCCGTATCGGCAATGCGATCTTTCTGTTGTGGCTGCTCTCCGTCGCCGCAGTGGAAGGTCTGATCTTATCCGGCGCACATACCGATCCCGATGCGTTGGAAGCAGATTGTGTGTTTGTCCTTGGCGGCGGCATCAATGGCGACCAGCCTACACAGACGTTGCGCAACCGGCTCGCTGTTGCACTCGATGTGATGGAACAAAATCCGGATGCACATATCGTTGTATGCGGCGGACAGGGCGACGATGAGGATTATACCGAAGCGTCTGTCATGTATACCTGGATGGTTTCCCATGGGGCGGACGCTGATCGCATTGTCATGGAATCCAAATCGCGCAATACCATTCAAAATATTGAAAATGCCATGGAATTGTGTGAACAAAATGGCTGGGATACAGACAATGTCGCAGCGTTGTCCAGTGGCTTTCATTTATTCCGAACCCGGCGTATTATGGAAAATTGCGGTCTGGAGCCTGCTGCCATTGCAGCGCCGGCGGGCAGTCCACATATGCGCGTGTTATTCTGTATTCGTGAATATTTTTCCATTGTCAAGCTCGTTTTGAACGGATACTGGTAAATACGATTATACACATAGAATATTGGAGGGATATTGATGACATACTATGCTGTTCCCTGCGGCGTACATGCCACAGACAATGATCACTTAAAACTGGCAGAATTGCATGTAGCACCCAATTATATTCCGCAGTTTATCACAGGGCTGCGCGCCCTGCTGACAGGAAATGTTGAAATGCTGCGCCTGTGTGATACCAATCAGATGGCTGTCCTCCATGGCACGGGAATTACATTTACCCTGCTGTTTGAAAACGGAAGCAGCGCATATCTGTGCGAAGAAAACCTCTATGAAATGGAGAATTTTGTTTTGGAACGGTTGTTTCAATATAAAAAGCCACATACATGCCTGACAATGCAGCTCAATGGTGAAGATGATTTACAGCTTAGCCTCAGCTTGTGGGTGGGCAAGAAATAAACGATCCATTTAGTATATAAAAAAATAAAAAATACATGGAGTTGAATTATTTTGTTGGACAAACTGGAAGGGTTGGCAGATCGATATGATGAGCTGGAGAGCCTGCTCGCCAGCCCGGAGTTATATGAAGATCCCTCCCGTGCAGCAGCATTGGCAAAAGAACAACGTGAGTTGCAGCCAATTGTAACGGCATACCGTCAATACAGTGCAGCCTGTCAGGAAGAACAGGATGCGCTTGAATTGCTCGAAGAGGGGGATGCGGAGCTGCGCACATTGGCACAGGAAACGCTCACGATGAGCCGCAGGGAAATCGAACGATTGGAACATGAACTGAAACTCCTGCTGCTTCCGCGCGATGAGAACGACAGCCGCAGCGTGATTATGGAGATCCGTGCAGGCGCCGGGGGGGAAGAAGCTGCCCTGTTCGCCGCATCACTCTACCGCATGTATACCATGTATGCCGATTCGCGCGGTTGGAAAACGGAACGCATTGGGCAGTCGGAAACAGAGCTGGGCGGTTTTAAAGAAATCACATTCAGCATTGACGGCGACGGCGCATTTTCACGTTTGAAATATGAGAGCGGTGTGCATCGCGTCCAACGTGTGCCGGAAACAGAATCCCAGGGACGTGTACACACATCCACCGTGACAGTCGCTGTGCTGCCTGAGATTGATGATGTGGAACTGACCATCGATCCGAAGGATTTGCGCATCGATGTTTTCCGTTCGTCCGGCGCGGGCGGACAGCATATCAATAAAACCTCCTCCGCCATCCGTATCACCCATTTGCCAACGGGTATGGTAGTCGAATGTCAGGATGAACGCAGCCAGTTTAAAAATAAGGACAAAGCATTGCGTGTGCTGCGGTCACGGCTGTTTGAAATCGAACAGCGCAAGCGTGATGACGCCATTGCGGCTGAACGCCGCAGTCAGGTCGGCACAGGCGACCGTTCGGAACGCATCCGCACGTATAACTTCCCGGAAAACCGTGTGTCTGAACATCGTATCAAACTCACCCTATATCAATTGGACAATTTCCTCGACGGCAATCTGGACGAAGTGTTGGATGCCCTGATTACGACCGATCAGGCGGAAAAATTGGCGAAAATCGATGGATAATCCAGGCAGTCCCTCGAAAGAGGGCTTCCTTAAAAATACAAAAAGTATCATAACACAAAATTTATACGATTCATTATCAAAGAAGGTACATTCATGCAAACCAAGCTGCTGCGTCCGTCGGAGGATCCGACGGCAATTGAACAGGCCGCCGCGCTGCTGCGCGCTGGGGAAGTGGTGGGGATCCCGACGGAAACCGTGTATGGTCTCGCCGCTGACGCCCTCAATCCACAGGCGGTTGCACGGATTTTTGAGGCAAAAGGCCGTCCGCAGGACAATCCACTGATCGTGCATATTGCAGATATCGAAACCGTCTATGAAATTGCGGCGGAATTTCCACCGCAAGCCCAGGCATTGGCCGAAGCATATTGGCCAGGTCCGATGACAATCATTTTACCCAAACAGGATAAAATACCAAACGTAACATCTGGAGGATTAAATACAGTAGGTATACGTTTCCCCTCCCATCCACTCGCACAGGCGATCATCCGCGCGGCGGGTACGCCGTTGGCAGCACCATCTGCCAATACATCCGGGCGACCGTCTACCACAACCGCACAGCATGTCATGGAGGATTTGAATGGCAAAATTGCCGCTGTTGTGGATGGCGGTGCGTGTTCCGTCGGCGTGGAATCCACCGTGGTTTCCCTGTGCGGTGAACGACCGCGCCTGCTGCG
>CALWUF010000021.1 GCA_944384655.1 uncultured Butyricicoccus sp.
CTGAATCATATATTTCATCATTCTCCTTATCAATTGGGCAAGTCATCGGGGAAGTAAATGCCAGCGTCTTTGCGCATCGCCTCCATACAAGCGACGACCTGTATCGTCGCATCCAATTGTTTCCAACATTCTGTATAGTTCTTGGAAATGATGCTATCCCGCATCGCACAGAATTCATAGAACCAACGTGGCTGATTCTGTGCAGTATAAGAAGTTTCATAGCCGTTCCGAAGATGTATACGAACTTCTCGACATTCATTGCTCTCGCCAGTTACATACAGAAATCCATTTTCCCCCTGAATTTGTACACAATTGACGCCTACAGTATCTTTTGCGCCCTGACACACACAGATAAAATCTGTATATTGCAATATAGCAATACCGGAAGTATCAATTCCATTTTCATGTTTATTCGGATAGTATTTCCCAAAGATTGGCGACCCAAAAAGACCTATCACAAATTGAATGTTATACAGATTGATATCTTCCCATGCACCTCCGGAAAACGCCGGATGAAAGATATTGGGCGCTTCTCCGCGCAGCAGGGCATCATATCTGCTGGAATATTGACTGAAACAACACTGCACAATTCTCAATCTGCCCAGTTTAGGAAGTTGTTCACGGATATAATAATAATTTGGCAGATATCTGGTAGTGATTGCTTCAAATAAAAAAAGATGTTTTTCCTTGGCAAGCTGCTGCAATTCCGTTGCCTGTTTCAGCGTGCTGGTAAATGGTTTTTCTGCAATCACATGTTTTCCATGGTTCAGCGCGGCCTTGGCTTGTGTATAATGCAAACTATTTGGCGATGCAATGTAAACGGTATCGATTTCACCATCGGATAAAAAACTGTCAAAATCGGTATAAATTTTAAATATACCGAATTGTTTTGCAATCTTTTCCCCATTTTCATATGTTCTGGAATACACTGCGTTCCAGACAATGCCCTCGATTGACTGAGTCGCCTGCAGAACAGATGTTACGATCAACCCTGTCCCGATTATGCCAATGTTCATTTGATCCCTCCCTGTGAAAACTCATGTATCTTGAGCCGCCTGATAAGCCGCATATTTGAGCGATATTGTTTCAGCGATGATAAACATCCCGGCAGCGCTGTAATAGGGCATGCTGTGCCGCCCGACTTCAAATTTTTCCGAATAAAATGGGAGATGAAAATCACATAGTTTTGTCAATTGATTTGCACCATCCTGACAAATTGAGACCAAATAAAGCCCGAGTTCCTTCATTTGTACGGCATATTCGTTCAGGGCTGTATTATTGCCTGAAATGGAAAAAAGGAATGCAACATCATCGGGCTGCATCGTATGCAGAGCAATACTTCTTTCATCCCGTCCTTCGATGATATTGACCAATTTCTCTTCCAAAATCAAGTAGCTTTTGAGCATTCGTGCAGCAGATTTTTGTACAGATCCGCTGCCATATGCATAAATATTAGATGCATTATCCATTCGGCGGAATAATTCTGTACAATCCAGGTTTTCTATGAGACTGATGGTTCGATTCAAATCAAAGCAATTCTTCTCTACGCTGCGCACATCAATAACTGTAGGTTTGCGTTCTTCCCATTTGAGAAACACTTTGAATTCACTAAAACCTTCCATTCCCAACAACTGGATAAAACGCAGTACGGTTGTATGAGAAACCTGGCAGGCATCTGCCAACTGATGCAAAGACATATGCCGGCATTCCTGTCGATGATGGCGGATATATTGCCAGATGAGGTGATCGCTGATGCTCATACTGTCATACTGTTGCTGAATCAATGTCTCCAACTGCATCCAATCGCTCCTTTCTGTCTTGAAATTCGATGTATTTCAAAAATAAAATATCAATTAAAATAAAATAGGATGTTGTAGATTCATATTGCCAATGAATCGGAGTTTCCACCAGATTACCGGCTTCGACATACAGTTGATAATCGCACAGATGTGCCAGGGTATTTTCACGATTTTTGGTGATGGACAGCAATGGTGTTCCGCGCACACGAAGCTGACGTGCCATTTGTAGCATTTTTTCATTTTCTCCCGACACAGAAATCAAAATACATAGATCATTGTTGGTCATGATCGGCAATAAATTGATCAATTCCTGTCCACTGGGAACGTCAAAAATGATACGTCCGGCGCTCATAAAAATGCGTTTGAATTCGCGTTTGATCGAGGTTTGTACCATGCCTTCGCCACAGATAAACAATCGTTGTGCACGGTCCATCGTTTCAAAAATCTTGTCACAATTTTTATGGCGCATACTGTCGGCGACATGATAATAGGTATTACACACCTGATCGATTTGATTGGGAACTTCTGTTTTCTGATTGTCCATTTTTAGATATACTTTCAATTCAGCGAAACCATGAAACCCCAATTTTTGCGCGAAACGCATGACTGCTGTGCGCGAAACACAACATTTTTTTGCCATTGCACCAATTGCCAAATCTTCACATTCTATCCGATGAGCAGTGATATACTGCCAGACTGCACGATCGCTTTCACTGAAGCGTTCGTAGTTCTGGTTGACCAGTTCTTCGATGTTCATTTACCTATTCTCCCGTTCTCTATTTTGACTTAGTATAGCATTTTTTCGTCAATGTGTCCAATGAATGGGGAATATTACATCTATATACAGCGATTTTGACAAAAACAGAGGACATGCAATGGATTTGGCATGTCCTCTGTCTGCTCGGCTGATCCTTTGGGGGCGGATACACAGCCGATTAAAAATAGATCATAGAGATATAAGAGAATAGGTAAGGATTTCGTCTTTCAGCGCATACCCAGACGGATGGAAACGAACATACAGAATGCGCTGAGTAGCAGCAGGACAATGCTGCCTGAAATGTCACGCCAGAAATGATCGTGCCATTTTTGACCGATTGCAGTAATGGGATGAATGCCTGTCATACTGAAAACAAAGTATATCAGAACGATCAACATGATGAAATAGAAGGTGTTACTCAGCATTGCCTCGGCGACCATCATCAAAGTAAGATTGGTCATGGCATATGCTGCATCGCCGTCATATAGATGTTTCTGAACAAAGTTCATCAGATAGGCGACAAAGGGACCGGTCATGGAAGCTAGGAAAGTAACTGTCAATTCCGGATTTTGTTGAAGCAACGCATTGAATTGCAATTCACTCCCAGTCACCGCAGCCTGGAGGTATGCCAGGCAAATAAACGGCGAGATGGACAGTAAAATTTTGGCTGCGGTAAACCATTTGTCCCGCGCGTGAAGATTCGGGAGAGAACGTGCGGAAACAATTTCGCTGCGTCTTTGTTTTTTCGCCATGGAAATACCTCCTGTTTGTCAAATAGATGGACGATTACTTGAGTTCAGGCCAATAGCCCTTGTTTGCTTCGATCAGGTCATCCAGAATTAACTTGGCAACTCGTGCACTTGGTACGATTTTGGAAAGGGTCAATGCCTGCCACATCTTCTGATAGCTGCCTTCGATCCATGCCTCGACAACCAGCTTTTCTACACCGACCTGCTGTTCCATCAGGCTCTTCTGGAACTGAGGAATTGCACCCTGTGCGATGCGCTCATAACCGTTCGAGCCGACAATGCATGGAATTTCGACCATTGCAGTGCGGTCAAAGTTTTCAACTGCGCCTTCATTCGGAACAATCAGCAGGAAACGCTCCTGGGTGTTCTCAGCGATTGCACAAGCCAGATCGACAATATATGTTGCATGTGCATCCGCTTCAAAGCCGCCATCCTTGGCAGTGCCCTTGGCAATGATGTCGCGGCAAGCGCCGAATACATGTTTCTCGCGGCCTTCCATAACTTCATTGGCACGGGTATGATTGGGATTGGTGTGTTCAACAACGTAATCCGGGAACAGATAATACTTCAAGTAAGTGTTGGGGATGGTATCCGGATCAACAGCGTAGACGTCACGCGCCTTCTGGAAGGTTTCGATCCAGCTCTGATCGACATGCTGATTGGTTTCCGACAGTGCATCGGCAAAGCCATTTGCAGCGACATGTTTTTTGATTTCCGGCATCAGATCGTTGCCATCCTTGTCATAAATCTTATGCCACCAACCGAAGTGGTTCAGACCATAATAACCGACCTGCATTTCTTTGCGGGATTTCAAACCGACCATATTTGCCATCTTTTCTTCCAGATCGATTGGCATATCGCAGATATTCAGGATCTTGGAATTCGGACGCAGGCGGCGAGTTGCTTCTGCAACAATTGCAGCCGGGTTGGAATAGTTGAGCATCCAGGCATTTGGGCTGTACTTTTCCATATAGTCGAGGATTTCCAATACGCCGCCGATGGAACGCATGCCGTATGCAATACCACCAGGACCACAGGTTTCCTGACCAACTACGCCATACTTCATCGGGATTTTTTCGTCTTTTTCGCGCATTGCGTACTTGCCAACCCGGATATGTGCCAGAACGAAATCAATATCAGTGAATGCAGTTTCCGGATCTGTGGTGTAACCGAACTCGATATCCGGCGCATTTTCATGCAGGTAAATCTCGCAAGCCTTTGCTACAATTTCCTGACGTTCCGCATCGTTGTCATAGAACATGATCTTACGAATTGGGAAACGATCGCGCTCCTGAAGCAACATCAGAGCGATGCCCGGTGTGAACGTAGAGCCGCCGCCGGCAACGGTTACTGCATATGCTGTCTTTGCCATGATTGATTTCCTCCTTGAATATTGATAGAACAGTTTGTTAAAATCCTTTGTTTTTTATACTTGGTTTTTGTTTGTGTCATAATCGTACCACAGGCAATTATGTGGCGCAATGCCTTGGGAATCGTTTGGAAAGCCTCCACATAATTCCTCATTTGGTACGTTTTCTGTGAATATTCACATCGTTTGTATCACAGACGGTAGCGTGCAACAACAGTCTTTCCGGCTTGTGCTTTCTTGGTCGGAAGCAATTCAATGTCACTGCAATCGTCGCCGTTGGTCAGCAGGATAGGTGTATGCATCGGATACCCTTTGCTCTTCATCAGCGCCATATCGACGGTACAGATCAGATCTCCAGCTTTTACCGTATCGCCTTCTTTGACTTGCGGTTGGAAGCCCTGACCATTTAACTCAACGGTATTCACGCCAATGTGTACCAACAATTCAAGTCCATCCGGTGTTGTCACGCCATATGCGTGCCGTGTCTCGGCAACCATACTGATGACACCATCGGCGGGTGCATATACTTTGCCATCTTCCAGAATGACTGCGATGCCGTCACCCAGAGCCTTGGAAGCAAATACATCGTCCGGAACATTTTCTACTCGCACAACCTCACCATTTGCAGCGGATACAATCTCGTGAATTGCCGCATCTGCTGATACAGTCTTTACAGCGGTGTCTGCTTTCGCCGGTTCTGCATTTTCGGTGGAAACCAGTTCATAGGCCGAAGGATTCTGCATGATCAATTCAAAGCGGTCACGGACATGCGGTACACCCAGACCAACAATGACCTGCATGGACTTGCCATTTTTGGAAATACCATGTGTGCCGATGTTTTTGAAGAAGGCGTCATCTTTGACCTTGTTTTCATCCTTGACATTGGTGCGCAGACGGGTTGCACAGTTGGTGACGTCCACGATGTTGTCTGCACCGCCCAAACCATCCATAATCATTGCAGCCAGAATGGTTTTTTCGTCCATCTTAACGTCGCTACCGCCTGCCTGCTTTGCGCGGAATTCTGCTTTGGAGTAGAATTTGGTCTCCGCAGTTTCTTCGCGTCCCGGTGTTTTAAAGTCAAACTTGACAATCAGGAAACGGAATACGACAAACCAGATGAAGGTGTATACCAAACCGATGACAAGCAGAAGCAGATATTCTTTCCAGTGCGATGCCATCAGCGGGATAAAGTTGAGCGAACTCATTTCGATCAGACCGCCGGAGAATACGCCCACGATACCGAACAGATTGATGGTGGTGGACAGACAAGCTGCCAGGAATGCATGAACAACGAACAGCGGAGGAGCGATAAACAGGAACGTAAATTCAATCGGCTCCGTGACACCGCAGACAATGGCAGTCAGTGTGATCGGAATTAACATGCCGAGCAACTGCTTTTTCTTTTCAGACTTTGCCGTCGCATAAAATGCCAATGCAATACCGGGACAACCAAAAATTTTGGAGAAGCCCGTTGCTGTGAATGCGGCTTCCGGACACAGGGACTTCAGCGAAGCGGTAGACGAAGCGATTGCTGGAAGCTGGGTTGCCCAGTAGGCATAAATACCGCCCGGACAAACCAGATTGTCATAATAGAACGGGCTGTATAACAGATGATGCAAACCAAACGGAATGAGCAGTCTCTCCAGGAAGATAAATACCCATACGCCCAGTGCACCGGAATTCATGACAAAATTCTGGAACATTGTCATGCCAGACTGAACATGCGGCCAGATGAGTACACTTAACAGTGCCACAGGAAGCATGACGAAGAAACCGATCATAAAGATAAAGGTGGAACCGTTAAAGGAACCCAACCAGTCTGGAAGTTCAGTATCGAAGAAACGATTGTGCAGATAGATGACGATACCGGAAATCAACAGTGCACCCATCATACCCATATCCATGGTCTTGATGTTTGCGATCATAGTCAGACCGCTGGAGCCACCGACCTCTGCGGAAAAATCAACACCAAATACTGTACCCCACTGGGACAGGATTGTGCTGACAAAGTAATGGAATGTCAGGTATAAAACCAGAGCTTCCATACAACAGCGGCCTGCCTGTTTTTTTGCCAGACCGATCGGAAGACCGACGACAAACAGCAAGGGGAGCTGATTGAATACACACCATGCACCTTGTAATATAACGTTCCATACGAGATACCACATGCTGGTTGGAGCGGCAAGATCGCCCAAAACTGCTTCTGTGGTGCAAAGTGTTCCGATACCTACCATAATGCCTGCAAAAGCGAACAGAAGTACGGGCGTAAACATTGCGCCGCCGAACTTTTGAATTTTTTGCATCATAGTTGCTAACTCATCCTCTCTTTTTATTTGTTTCAACCGACGCCATCCCTCCGGAGCGAACGCTATATAATGACGACGTCCTTTGATGGGATCATCATATCACGTTACACAAGCGTACACAATGGGATTTTGTCACCTTGGTAACACTTCAATAAATTGTTAAGTTTGCACAAAATTTGTGAAAATTCACACTGCATAAATGATGAGTCAAATTGACAAAAACTGAACATTTACTTACATTTGCTCTGTTTTATGATATAATGGAAAACATGAATCCATAAATTGACACAAAATAATGCCCGAATTGAAAAATATTGTATCTTGAATACAAAAGAATGGCCACCGGGAATATACGTTTGTGAACAAGATCAGATATCATGAAGGATGAAAACTATGTCGAAAATAGAAAAAAATCGTTTTAGTCAGATGTTAGAGCAACTGCTGACTTTGGCAGAGATTAAAAATGTGGCACTGGCAAAGGCGTTGCAATATGACGTCAGTTACATTAGCAAATGGGTTAGCGGACGCATGCTTCCGGCGGAAAAAACAAAACGCAATGTGTTACACCGAATTAGCGGCGAGATCATCAGGTTGAGTTCCAAATCGGGAAAAGAAAATTTATATGCATTGTATCAGGTTGAGAACGAAAGCCAATTAGAAAACGTAATTTTTGACAACTTAGAAGCGGAATACGATTATGTACAGGGTATGCAGAAAATGTATGGCGCATCCGTCGAACCGAAAACCATGTTTTTTGTGGAGCTGAGTCCTGCGCAATATATTTCAAAGATGCATCATCCGGTGCTCCGACGGGTAAGCAGATTACATATTATGGCGGAGATGGATTTGCTTGGGCTGATGCATGAATACAGACTTCAAATCATCCAGGGGGATATGCGGCGGAATGGATATCAATCTTATCCAGATGTCCATTTTTCATTGATGATCCACTTGTCCCCGGATAAAATCAAGGATATGTATGATCCGATTTTCCTTATCAATATGATGGCGGATATGGCTCGGGTTGACTTTCGTCTGTATAAATGTGAACAGGCAGCGGGACGTATGATTTTTACGGTAAAAGACGACTTTATGATCAGCGGTATGCTCATGAATCCCAATCGGTGTATGTCGGTGACAGTCAGCAGTGATGCGGACAACTGTAATCCGCTGTATTATAGTATCCGTGATCTGTGTACCAGAGAGACGCTGCTGTATTACCATGCAACCATGGCGGAAATGTTGAACGGAAATGACTATGTGCGTTCTGTACTTGGGCTTAACCAGAGATGGTTTGTCGGTCATATGACAGAACATTTTTTGTCGGACGATTTGTTTGAAGAACTGCTGGAACAGATGCAGACAAAAGAAAATAAATTTGACAAAGGCAAACTGCGGTATTGTCATATGCTTACCAAAAGGGCGATGGAAGAGACTAAAATTGAAATCTTGTTCTATAGCACAGCATTTTCTAATTTTGCAGTGGAAAGTAAGATTGATTTTTTTGACCATACCATTCAGTTGACCGTGCAGCAGAGAGAACGGTATATCAAACATTTGTTGGAACTGTGCATCAACCGGGAAAATCTCAACTTCAAGTTGGTTTATGGACGCTTGACATCTGATTGTCAATATGTTGTCACACAGTGTTCATTTTTGTCGGATGAAATTTCCTATCTGAGGCTGAATACACAAAATGGTAAAAATAATCTTGCAATTCTCAGCCATCCGGATATGAAGATGATCTTTGGGTGGTTTTTTGATCAGATGTGGTCTGGTAAAGAGAGTAATATTTTCTCAGATCGGGAAGAAATTTGTTTCTATATTCGCCAGATGATTCACAGAATCAATATTATTTCCGATATAAAAGTGGAAAATATGCTTGAAATATTAGAGCCAGAGGCGGAAATTGCTGAGTAATTATGCGGAAATTGCTGAGTAATTATATGGAAAAATAAAAGGTTGTTTGTATGTTGCTTTTGAGCGGCGGCAGGCAACCTTTTTGCTTTTTTGTGGAGAAAAAACCATTTTGTCCATTTTATTCAATTTTATTCCTTTGATTTCATGATACACTGTCCATGGTTAACTGTATAGTTTAAGATTCCCTGAAAAAGGATATTATTCTACAGAAACCACGAAAGGGGAAAATTCATGAATCAAACATTAACTGGAAAACCAACCGTTGATCGTCCCTGGATGCAGTATTATCCGCCGCAGATGATACAGGGACTGAGCATTCCGGAAAGTACCGTATATGAATACCTGAAAGACCGGTGTCCGGGAGACGATGTCGCAGCTATACATTACTATGGCAACGACATCACATGGAAGGAAGTATACGAGCAGGTTGACAAAACTGCGCGGGCGTTGAGAGCGATCGGATTCAATGAGGGTGATCAGATCCCAGTATTTCTGCGCGCTGTGCCGGAATTTATCTATCTGCTTCTCGCCGCTGAAAAGATCGGCGCATCCATACTTTGCCGTGACAATACCATAGAAGAAAACGTGGATGCCGTAAAAAAATCGGGCGCCAAGATGATTATCGCGCAGGACTTCCTGTCTCATGAAGATTTTAATACGTATCGCACCAAGGGCGGAGTTCGTGGCGCTGTTCTCCTGAGCCCGTTGCGCAGTGCAGATAGAACCGCAATTCCGGATTATTGCTGGGACTATCTCGATTCCCTGTATACAGATCATCCTGCCTACGGTCCGTGCACGATGTCGTGGGATGAGTTCCTGAATCTGGGCAAAATGTTTACCGATACGGTGGAAGCACCGCGTGATATCGACCGTCCGCTGTTCCGTGCATATACCAGTGGTTCGACGGGTCCGTCTAAGCAGGTCATTCATTCTGCGCACACAATGATTGGCAATATGCACCAGATGAATTTCTGGGGTGCATCCAGTGAATTCCGTCCGACATGGCTGGTCACACAGTTGACACCGTCTCTGGTAGCCGTTGTTGTTGCTATGCTGCTGATGCCGCTTGCATCCAATAAATTGCTCATTCCATCTCCGTTTGTCGATGCGAACGACGTAGATCTTGAGGTAATGCGCTATCGTCCGAATTGCTGGCCGTCCATCCCAATGTTTATTGAGTTGCTGATGAGAAATGGTCGCGTGCCGGATGATTATGATATGTCCCATTTGTTTTCTATCGGCGCTGGAAGCGAAGCATATAACAACATCCAGTTTAAAAGAGCGCAGAAATTTTTGAACGATCATAAATCCCAGGCACGACTCACGGCAGGTTATGGATGCAGTGAAGCTGGTTCAACAATGACATTGCCGATGTCCGCGACACCAGTCGGAAATGGTAATGTTGGCGTACCGATGCCATTGACAGATATGTCGATCTTTAAGCCCGGTACAGAGGAAGAACTTACTTATAATACAATGGGTGAGATCTGCCTGTGCGGTCCAGGCGTCATGATCGGATATGACAATCCAGCCGCAACGGCAAAGACGATTAAGGTTCATTCTGACGGCAGACGGTGGCTGCACACCGGTGACATCGGATATATGGCGGAAGATGGAACCATTTTTGCTTTGACCAGAGGCTGCGCGAAACGCTACGGGGGTGGCGAACTCGCGACGTTGCCGATGGAGAATCGTCTGGCGGATGCTGAGATTCCGGGAATTGATGATGAATTCTTTGTCATTGTACCAGATCCGGATCATCGCCATTGCTTCCTGCCATTCCTCTTCGTTGTCTTGCACGATGGCTATACTGTAGATGATATCAGAGGTAATGTAGAAGCTTGCCTGGAAGATTACATGCGACCGGTCGATATCATTGCGTTGCCGGAACGTCCGTTCTTCCACTATAAGACAAACCGTATTGGATTGACGCGCGATATCCAGAACGGAAAGTTTAATAACAATAATTAAACAAAATTTGGCACAGGGCAGATCTATTTGCCCTGTGCAGATGGTGATACTTCCCAATCTTCGCAAATGAAGATTGGGGGTATCATCGGGATGATAAACACATCATGCAAAGGCACTGGACGCACAGCCAGTCGTCAAAGGGGAATGAATTTAGCACAGTGACCGGGGGATTATATGCACAGACAGATGAGACATGGCATGATTGTTCATCTGTATAACAATTATTTGATCAGGGAGCGGAAGATTTACATATATAATTGGTAAGATATGACCGCAGATGTCTACATACTTTTTATGAGTATTGCACATCCTAAATCCAGGCGGCGGATACAGTATACATGCTGTAGCAATAGGATACCGTATTTTTGACAGCGGGTTGCTCGGGGGATGGGCAGCCGGTGTGTGCGGATTTGAAAGACTTTGCCCTGAATGCCCAACAGATCAAACATCTGCACGGGAGAATCAGCACCCCAATCGGTTTAAACCATGTGCTGATGACAGAGATACACTGTCAAAATGACAGAAATTTCTCTGGTGTTCCCAGCTTTTCCACACAGAGAGTCCAGTGATATGGAACAAAGGAGAAGACCTATGTTTGATTTTAATTCCACAACGGCTCCATTCCTTATTACGGGAATTATGGCAGCCTTGCTTTTGTTGGGCGTTATTCTCAGAAAAACAATACCGTTTTTTAGAAAATTTTTGATGCCGGCCAGCATCATTGCCGGTATTATTGGGTTTATCTTGATCAATGCAGGGTGTATTCCGGTTGAACAGAGTGTTTTTGAAACCGTATCTTTCCATTTGTTGAATCTGAGCTTTTTGTCTATCACGTTGGCGACAACAAAGCGTGTCGTAAATCGTGAAATTGAACAGAAAAATGAAAAGACTGTTCGCGGCGGATTGTGGCTTGCACTGATGTGGGGGGCATTGATTTCCGTACAAATCGTTGTTTCCGGGCTCATTTCTGTTGTATTCCAGAAGACAGCATGGTCTGATTTCGATCCGTTGTATGGCATGCTTTCCGCACATGGATTTGCCCAGGGACCTGTACAGGCACTCGCGATGGCAAAAACATGGATCAATTCGACGGGGGGAACCGAGCTGCTGGATGCAACGCAAATTGGTCTGTTCTTTGCAATGGCAGGATATCTTTCCGCTATATTGATTGGTATACCGATCTGCAATCTGTTTTTTAAGAAAAATTTCGCTGCACTTCCAAAATCTGAGTCGGACACAGAACTGGAAGATGGCATATATAAGCGTGAGACAGAGTTGGTTCTCGGTCATCAGACAATGCACCGTGCAAGCATTGACACATTAACATTTCAATGGGCACTGATGTTAGGTATCTATTTCCTGACATATATTCTTGTTTCAATTTTCGATCCGAGACATGAAACCATGTTGTATTCCATGATGTTTGCATGGGTTGTACTGATTGCCAATCTCGTGGTAGCCATACTCAGAAAACTCAAAGTTGATCATCTGGTTGATCCGGGCGTACAGAATTCAATCACAAATTTCTGCACAGATGCGGCTCTGGTGGCTTGTATGATGAGCGTAACAGTAGGTGTCATTGTCAAGTATTTGATTCCATTGATTACAGTGTCTGTTATTGTGGTAGTGGTGACAATTGCCCTTACCTGGTTGCTGGTAAAGAGAACAGGAAAATATGCAGCTGAACGTTTTGCCGCTGTTTATGGTATTGCGACAGGAACAGCCATTACTGGGTTACTGCTACTCAGAATTCTCGATCCGCAAGGCGAAACACCTGTGACAAAAGAAATCGTGTGGTGGAATGTTTTCCAGATGTTTGTTGCTCTCGTGGTGGGTGCACTTGCTCCATTTGCAGCCATATGGGGATGGTCGATATGGCTTGCAATCAATGTCGGACTTTCGGTTGTGTTGCTTGTCATTACAGTACTGGTCGGCAGAAATATTGCGAAACCCGCAATGCAAAAAAAATCGAAGGAAGCCAAGACTGTCACAAAACAAGAGGCTTAATTGATCCGGGGGATGTATATGGCAAGAATATATTTTGGTGGAACAATCGTAACAATGAAATCGGAGCAGGATACCGCTGAAGCAGTTCTGACAAAAGACGGCAAGATTGTTGCTGTGGGGGATTTAAAGGAACTGGAATGTATGGCGGACAGCAATACGGAATTCTTCAACCTTGATGGCAGAACATTGCTTCCGGCGTTTCTGGATGCGCACAGCCATCTTTCGATGTTTGCTCATAATCTTGCAAAAGCAGATTTGTCACAAGCCCGCAGCTTTCAGGATATCGTGAATATACTCACTGCATTCAGAAAGAAAAATGGGCTGTTTCACGGTGAATATATTCAGGGCTTTGGATATGATCAGAACAGGCTTGCCGAGGGAAGACATCCAGATAAATTTGTGCTCGATCAGGTGAGCTGTGAAAATCCGATCTATATTTCTCATGTTTCGTTCCATATGGGGGTAGCAAATTCGCTTGCGATGGAACAGGCAGGTATTACTTCTGAAACAACTATGCCAGCTGAGATGATTGGCAGGTTGGAAAATGGGGAACCGAGTGGATATCTTGCCGAAAACGGTATGACAGCCATCTATATGCAGATCGCCAAACTGCCGCTGGATATCCATTCATTGTACCAGCAGGCACAGAAGATATATCTGCAAAATGGAATCTGCACAATTCAGGATGGCGCTGTGGGAAAAGATCAGTTTTTACAGTTGAAAAAACTGGCGGCAGATCATGTGCTGAATATTGATACGGCAGCTTATCTAATGTTGCCGGATTCTGCGCATAAAACGGTACAAGATCATTTGTCTATGCTCAACCAGTATGAAAATCACCTGAAGATTGGCGGATACAAACTGGTGTTGGACGGTTCTCCGCAAGGGAAGACTGCCTGGCTGAGTTCGCCGTATACCGATGGTACAAATGGTGTTGCATGGATGGAAGATCAACACGTGCAGATGTTTGTACAGCAGGCAGTGGATGACGGCATTCAATTGATGGTTCACTGTAATGGTGACGCGGCTTCAGAACAATTCCTGAACAGTTATGAACGGGCAATCAACCGTTCCGATCGTGCGGATAAATTCACATTGCGCCCGATTATGCTTCATTGTCAGACGGTTCGACGCGATCAGTTGGAACGATTTGAAGCGTTGGGGATGATGCCATCATTTTTTGTTGATCATGTGTACTATTGGGGTGATATCCATCTGAAAAATCTCGGTGAGGAGCGTGCAAACAATATTTCTCCCACCGGTTGGGTAGAGGCGCTTGGCTTGCCATATACGTTTCATCAGGATACGCCGGTATTGCCGCCTAATATGCTCAGGACGGTTCGCACCGCTGTAGAACGGATGACTGAAAACGGAGTTTTGCTCGGAAAAGAACATCGTTTGCGTGTATATCAGGCTTTAAAAGCGGTGACGGTTTATGCGGCATATCAATATGGTGAGGAAACCACCAAAGGCAGCATAGAAGAAAATAAATATGCTGACTTTGTTATCTTGGATAAAAATCCGTTGACGATTCCGGTTGAAGAGATTACGGATATCCAGGTTACGCATACAGTTTTCCGCGATGAATTCGTGTACAAAATGTAAAAAAGAGAGCAAAAATATATAAGATTTATGTGACGCTCCGTTTATCAGACTGTGTAATTGCTGTTTGATATATGGGGCGTCTTACTCTGTAGAAAATGCAGAGACATTTGCAATTTGGTTGCGAAGGATGCGTCTGATATGCTATAATAAATCAATTCAAAGACACCGCAACGTTACTTTTTGACAAATAATCCGTTTTTTAAGAAAATTCGTTTTTTCAAAGGATGTGTGATAGTAGGATGAGACTGGACAAATATTTGAAGGTATCCCGCCTGATTAAGCGGCGAACGATTGCAAATGAAGCGTGTGATAACGACCGCATTTTGGTCAATGGCAAGCAGGCAAAGGCCTCTTATCAGGTCAAGATCGGTGATGTTATCGAGATTTCATTTGGTCAGCGCACGCTCAAGGTTGAAGTATTGAACATTGCCGAGCATGTGCTCAAAAATGATGCCTCGGCACTGTATCGTGAACTTCCATAATTGTATCGTTATATTATTTCGCCCGGACGCATACACTGAAGTGTTCGGGCATTGCTTTTTTTACGGAGGGGATGACATGGAGCGCGATACAAAAGGGGAGAGAAAGACATTGCCACATGGGTTGTCATTACAGGACCGGCAAAAACTCGCAATTTCCGGCGTCAACGATGTGGTAAACTTTGACGAAAATCAAGTGATTGTCGCTACGGGACTGGGAACCCTGACCATTCGGGGCGACGGGCTGCATGTCGATCAGCTCAATCTGGAGAGCGGAGATTTGCGCGTGACAGGTACAATCGATCTGCTGGAATATGACGACAGCGGAGCAATGAGAGGCGGATTTTTCCGGCGGCTGTTTCAATGATTACAGCGAATCCGCTACCGGGGCAGCTCTGGACGATCCTCATGGGGCTTCTCGCCGGAGCGGTCTGCGGTGCAGTGTATGATGTATTAAGAGAAACCTGTTTGGCTGTGGGACGGCGTTGGCTGGAACTGCTGCTCGATGCATTGTTTTCGATTTTAGTTGCCGGCATTTTGTTTGTACTTGTTACAGGCGTGGCGCAAATGCGCCTCCGCGGTTTTATGCCACTGTCCATGCTTGCGGGAGGTCTGATTTGGAACGTCACAGCCGGACGCTTGCTCCGGTGGTTGCTGAAAAAATGTGGGGGAATGGTGAAAGCAGTTGGTGTTATTTTGCACCGTGTTTGTATCCGGATAGCAAGCTGCCTGTGCAAACATGGGAAGAAAAAGGGGAAATAACTGTTTTTTTCGGAAAAATTGCGAAAAAAATAAAAAAGTACTTCCATTTTTGCCTGCGGTGTTATAGAATAAAGTAGTATTGTTATTCGTGATGTAAGGAGGAGTACGATGAAACACCGCAGAAAGTTAAAACTGAATCCGCTTGTAAAAGCGCTGCTGGTTCTCGTTGTTGTATTTGCCGGAGTCCGGCTTGTCTCCCTCCAGCTTCAGATCAACGATCTACAGCAGCAGTGCGAGGAATTGGATAAAGAGATCAAGCATAAGGAACTTGCAAATGAAG
>CALWUF010000022.1 GCA_944384655.1 uncultured Butyricicoccus sp.
TTGTATTCATGGCAAATAGGATGCCACCTGCCTTTCGGTTTTGTCTTAGCAACTCAACCTTACCACAGGTCATCCCTATTTGCCAACTTTTTTTATCTTGTGTCACACATCATTGTAACACCTACAACAGGTTTCCATCCAGCCGCAAAGAGCGGCTTGAAAAGTTCGTAATGATATGGTATGATAAGCACTAAATGATTTGATGAGGGGGGACAACAATGGCATTTGATTTTAAGAAAGAATATAAAGAATTTTATATGCCTGCCAATACACCTGCAGTTGTTACTGTACCGAAGATCAATTATATTGCTGTTCGTGGGAAAGGAGATCCCAATGAAGAAGGTGGTGCGTATAAACAGGCAATTGGTGTTTTATATGCGGTCGCCTATACATTGAAGATGAGCTATAAAACGGAGTATAAAATCAAAGGTTTTTTTGAATATGTTGTCCCGCCATTGGAAGGCTTTTGGTGGCAGGATGGCGCCGGGAGCATTGATTATGCAGATAAATCATCATTTCACTGGATATCTGCAATCCGGTTGCCGGATTTTGTCACTCAAACACATTTCGATTGGGCTGTGATGCAGGCGACAAAAAAGAAAAAATTGGATTGCAGTATGGCGGAATTTCTGACGGTTGATGAAGGCTTGTGCGTACAGATCATGCACCATGGTTCATTTGATGATGAACCGAAAACCATTGCCATTATGGATGCATTTCTTTCCGAACATGGTTATGTGAATGATATGGATGACAGACGATTGCATCATGAGATTTATCTGTCAGATGCACGAAAGGTTGCACCGGAAAAATGGAAGACTGTAATTCGTCATCCAATCAGAAAAGCATGAAGTAAATGGTCTGTTTTTTTGTAAATGGAAAGGGGATGAAGAAAACCGCAGAGCAACGCAAAAGATATCGGTATACATTCAGCGCAATACTGCGGAGTAAAAGGAGTTTTTTTAATCATGAGAAAAAAATTGCTGTCTCTGTTATCGAAAATCAGAGTCAGATCTTGCATTATGGTTCTGTGCAGCAGTGCGATCCTTTCGTTTGGACTGTATCAAATACATAGCCTTTCCGGTGTGACGGAGGGCGGTGTATTGGGTCTGACCTTGCTCTTACAGCATTGGTGGGATATTTCACCGTCGATTTCCGGCGGTGTGCTTAATGTATTATGTTATGTTTTGGGCTGGAAATTGCTGGGACAGACATTCTTGATCTATTCATTTATCGCCACAGCAGGGTTTTCTGCATCCTATCGTTTTTGGGAAGAATTTGAACCATTTTGGCCGCAACTGGCAGATATGCCGTTGGCGGCGGCAATCATTGGTGCAATGTTTGTCGGTATCGGTACGGGATTTTGTGTGCGTGCCGGCGGCGCGTTGAGCGGCGACGATGCGCTTGCCATGAGCATTTCACATGTGACACATATTGATATCAAATGGGTTTTTCTGTTCAGCGATGTTGTTGTGCTCACGTTGTCGTTGAGCTATATCCCTGTGCAGCGCATTATCTATTCCCTGGTGACGGTTGTTCTTTCCGGACAAATCATCGGGATGGTGCAGAAAATTGGCAGATCCAAATTGTTGGATCGCATGTGATGGATCAAATGGAAGTATTTTCTTTTTAGAACATCCGTCAAAATTGTTGATGTTACGGTTCATTTATAGTATCATGAACAGGCATGACAATTTTGACGGAGGAAACCATCATGAAATTATTGCGGCAGTTTGGTATAATCCTATTGATAACGTTTGTTGGTGAACTGCTCAAATCGTTGCTTCCCTTCCCCATTCCGGCGAGTATATATGGTATGCTGCTGATGCTGGTGGCACTGATGAACGGTGTGTTCCGGCTGGAGGCAGTAGAGCAGGCGGCAGATTTCCTGATCGAAATCATGCCGATTTTGTTTGTTCCAGCGGCAGTGGGTTTAATGGATGTATGGAACGAGCTGAAGCCGATGTTACTTGCTGTTTTGGTTATCACGGCAGTTGTGACCGTACTGGTCATGGCCGTCACTGGGATGGTAACACAGTGGATGATCCGGTGTGATAAATCAGCCGTTGGTATCAGGATGCCATGGACCATCCGGCGCGACGGGCAGGAGACTGCTCATGAGTGAGATATTGACAAACTGTACATATTTTGGAGTACTTCTGACAGTTGGAGCATTTCTGTTTGGATTGTGGTGTAAGAAGACATTTGGTTGGGCAATATGCAATCCACTGCTGATTGCAGTGATGGTGGTGATACTCATCCTTTTTGTATTACACATCGACTACCGGGAGTATGAGGCGAGTGCGCAGTATATCAATTATTTGCTCACGCCGTCTACGGTATGTCTGGCAGTTCCATTGTACCGACAGTTGGAACTGCTCAAAAAGAATGGAAAGGCCATTGTATTTGGCAGCATAGCAGGTGTATTGGCGAGTATGGGCGGCATTTTATTGTTGTCCGTGCTGTTTGGTCTGACGCATGAGCAGTATGTGACGTTGCTGCCGAAGTCCATCACCACTGCCATTGGCATGGGTATTTCCGAAGAATTGGGCGGTATTGTGACAATTACCGTCGCTGTGATCGTTCTTACCGGTATTTGGGGAAATATGATTGCGTCTCATATCTGCCGCCTGTTTCACATTGAAGATCCAGTGGCAAAAGGGCTTGCCGTTGGCACAGCAGCGCATGCGATTGGCACAGCGCGCGCACTGGAAATGGGAGAGATTGAGGGCGCGATGAGTTCACTTGCCATTGTGGTTTCTGGCACATTGACCGCATGCACGGCTTCACTGTTCGCTGGGGTGTGGTAATCAAACCGTATGACGCGCTTGCCGTGATGGCAGGCGCGTTTTTTGCATAAAAGGACGGCAGACACGGCGAGTGGTTATGATTGGGGATGAGAGGGAAGAAATTCTCCAATATTCCGGTCAATTGCAGATAAAAGAGAACAAGCAAAAGCCGGACTGCGATGCAATCCGGCTTTTGACGTTATAGAAGGAGAAAATTATCTCAGCGATCGAGATATTTACCGTCGTATCGCGTCGTATGGAACGGATACGAATACGTGGAGGCGCGAACGCCTGTGCTTGCCAGCGTATCAAGCAGATTACGCACCAAATTCATGTTGTGGTCGCGCTGGGCAAGGGTGATCTTCAGATAGCCATTATAGGAGCTGACAAGAACGCCCCACGGCTGGTATGCACATGGCAGGATAGCAGCGTAATCAAGTACATATGGCTGCATACTCTCTGGCAGATGGAATGCACCGATGTTGGTGAGAATAAAGCTATCACGGCGGATATAGTTGCGCGCACGTGTGCGCATTGCCTGTTCCTTTTCTGCAATCGGCATATCTGAATTATGGATGGAGAAAACATTGTCGCCATTTTGCTTTGCCCACCATGCGCTGTGTTCCAGCGTGCGCTGGGTGTTGAAGTAGTCGCTGCAACGGCGACATGCTTCTGCAAATGACAGCTCATAATATTCCGGCAGGAACGGCAGATCGAGCAGGGAAACAAAGAAATGGGTGGTCTTGCTGGGCACGAGTGGACGCAGATCCATCGGAATTTCTGCAACAATGGCTTCGTCTGTATTGTAGGTCAGATGCATGGCACGAGCCATTGCAGTCATGACGAAAGTCATCGGTGTGCCGCCGTTTTTCTTTGTAAATGCCTTGAGCTGAGAGAATGGGAATGCAATTTCTGTAACCAGCTCGTTGGAATCGGTAGAACTGTCATATTCCGGCATGTGGAACGAGGGAATGTCCGGATGATGGTTTTCGCCGGAACGAGGAACATCGTTCAGCAATTTAAAACCATCTTCACATTCCTTCGGATCAAATTCTGTCTCACGAGTGCGGATAGAACCATCGTTTTCGACCGGATGACCACACAGCGTGAGGTATTCAAACAGCACACTGCGAATGAACTCATCAAATCCATGTCCATCGCAGGTACAGTGCTGATACTCCATGATGATGGTATTGCGGATGTAACCGCACAGGAACAGATATCCATTGGTATCTGCCGAGCCCATCCAATACGGAGAGACGTGATTTTCAAACGGCACGACGACCGGAGGTTTGTCAATGTAACGATAGGAATATGCAGTATCGCCGCGAGTCAAACCAACTGCCATCTGTGGAAAACGGATGAGCGCCAATTCAAGCGCCTTTTGAAGAAGTTCGGGACGAACCGGCTCGCTCATGCGGATGATATGACGCGGCGAGGTGGTCAGGTCACGATGGGTTGCGTACATAAAAATATTGCCATAGGTGTCCACGTTCAATACGGGATCTTTGCAAATTGTTTTCATAATTTAGAAATCCTCCATACGGCGCAAGTTATAAATTCTTCGCCGCCTTGTCGGTGTGTTTTCTGCTGTAATTGTATTGTAAACGAACAATGAAGGAATTCATAGAGCATTATTCAACATAAATTCGTATAATGTTTGAAAATAAAATGGAGAGGTGCACAAAATCAAAGATGGAAATTTGGGAATGTACACAAAAACAACCACTAGAAAACCAGAAAATCATATGTTCACAAAAATGGGGAGGATTGGAGAAATATAGCGGAACGACGAAAACGCAAGATTTCAGTCGATAAGTTGCACAAGCAATGTCTTGACTTTTTGCAGGATGGATGCTATACTGAACAGGCTTCCAAGGGCGGTTCAAGGATCTCACATATTTTTGTAAGTCATTGCATGTTCGAGCGGATGGCCTACAAAAATATGTGATTTTTTTGTGCCACAGTTCAGGAAGCAGATTTTTTGAATTGGAGGTACCTGGAATGAATCAGGGTACAGTAAAATGGTTTAATGCAGAAAAAGGCTATGGCTTTCTTTCTAACGATGAAGGCGGCGATGATGTATTCGTACATTTTTCTGCCATTCAGATCGACGGCTACAAGACACTGAACGAAGGTCAGAAGGTCACGTTCGATGTAGAACCAGATCCGAAGAACAGCAGTAAGATGCGTGCTGTTGATGTAAAGCCGATGTAATAAATCAGGCAAAACAAAGAGGGACAGTCCCAATTTGAACGGTCATCTCCCATATGCCCGACGATATTCGTTCTTTGTTTGAACGATTGTCTGGCTGTTTGGGGGATGCGTCAAATGAGGGCTGTCCCTTTTTTTGTGGCACAGTGCGGATAGGTTTGAGAGAAATTTTTTTAGAACGGCATGGTGCGTTTGCAAAATGTGCGTCCGGCCAATGCAAACAGTATGACAGCGATTGCCAGCAGGATGAGCGGCAGCAAACAGGATTGCAGATTGCTCTGTAAAATGCCGGCGGGATCAATCAATGTATACGGTGTGATGTACTGTAAATATGCCAAGGGACCGCCGAGATTGGCGAGCAGGCGAATGGTATAGAACAGCAGGCAGAATGCCGCGCTCATTGTCAACGCACGTCCGGTGCCGCTGCATTTGCAGGAGAAGTAAAAGCACATGCCCGCAATCGCGAGCTGAAGGGCAAATACACAGGCGGTGAGCAACAGAAAGTGCAGGACGGCAAGCTGCCCGGGATAAAAGTACTCACACAGGACAATTGTCACGCCACAGCAGATCGCCAGCATGAGAAACAGGTAGAAAATCAACACGTTTCGTTGGGTTGCTGCGATTTTTTTGCGCGAATTGGGAGATGCCAACAGATAGGACATTGTGCCGCGTGCGATGTGCCGCGCCATCAGTTGCGTTGACAGGATAATGGTGAACAGCATGGGCAGCGCGAGCAACAGCATACCGTACAGATAGTTGACAATGAATGCGGTGAAGGTGTTGTCATAGTCGGTCATGCCGAGCACAGTCATGGTCTGTGGCAAAGCTTCGGTCAAACCAGTCAGTGCAGCGCCTGCCTGTGGGTCATACATGCGCACAACAGAAAACGCATATACGCTCATCAATGCGGTGAATACAAACCACATTGGAAATGCACGTTTAAAGCTGTATCGGAACAGGGTGGCATTCATGCGTCCTCACCTCCATAATAATGCAGGAAAATTTCTTCCAGACTTTGCCCGACATTGTCCAGCGTCATGACCGGATAATTGGCGAGGATCGAGAGCAGGCTGCGCAGGTCGCGGTAGACAGCAATTTTGAGCATGCGTCCCTGTGCTTCGATGATATGGACGGGTTCCTGTTGAAGCGCATGGGCAGCTTCCTCGTTTTCCAGTGTGACAAGATAGACACGGCGTTCCGTCTTGCGCAATTCGTCCAGTGAAGAGACGGTTTGCAGGCGTCCATTTTTCAGGATACCAATGCGGTCACAGGTTTTTTCCACTTCACTGAAACGATGGGACGACATGAGGATGGTTTTCCCCTTTTTCTTTTCTTCCAGAATCAGATCGATGAATGCATGCTGCATGAGCAGGTCAAGGCTTGCAGTTGGCTCGTCTAAAATCAAGATATTGGGATCGTGCATAAACGCACAGACCAATGCCAGCTTTTGCTTTGCGCCCTTGGACATACGGCGGATGGGTTGGCGGATATCCAGATCAAAACGGTCGATCAATTCCCTGGTACGTCCCATGGTTTTCATACCGCGATAGTTTGCCATGAAAGACAGGAACGCCTTGCCATTCATATCCGGAAATAGACAAATATCACCGGGCAAATAACCCAGCGTCTCCTGAATGACAGCGGCGGACTCAAAACAGTTGCGGCCCTCGATCTGACAGGTGCCGGATGTAGGCTTTGCAAAGCCCATCAGATGCCGGATGGTTGTGGTTTTCCCGGAAGCATTCGGACCAAGAAAACCGAAAACTTCACCGGATTCTACAGTAAAATGTAAGTCAAATACACCGCGGCCGCGCCCATAATCACAGGTCAGACCATTGACTTCAATACTATTCACGGACAGCCTCCTTTTTTCAGTTACAGCGCAAATGCTGTGAGAGATTATCGTTTCTATTATACTGGATTACAGACGCGGAAGAAACCCCTTTTTCGACAGAATTTTGTGGAAAGATATTTACTTGTTTTGGGTGAAAAAATGAGGCGAAGTCGGTAAAATTGGTAATATATGTAAAAAATTTTGTGAAAAATATATAAATATTATGGAATAATTTGAAAAGATTACAGAAATATTACAAAAATTACAAACTGGTAACACAAACGTTGTTTTTTATGGTATACTATACAAAGTAACAAGATGGTAACAAGGAAAACAACAGGAGGAGATACATTGGACTTTCATTTGCATAGACATAAAAAAAGAATTTTCTCCGCCGTTTTGTGTGGTTCCGTGATGCTTTCTTCGGGTGCACAGGCATTTGACAGTGGAACGATTTTTTCCAGTTTGTTCAGCAGTGCACAGAGCAGTACGGCGGACCTGTCCGACAGCGGTTATGCGCTTCAGCGCCTCGGCTTGGTGTCGGGTGGGACGGATGGCGATTTGATGTTGGATCAGATCGGCTCCCGTTCAGAAGCGCTGACATTGTTCATCTCTTTGGTGGGTGAGCGCAGCCAGGCTGTCGATGTGGCATATTCCTATACGTTCCGTGATATCCCGAGTTGGTTCAGTAATTTTGTCGGCTATGGCGTATATCGGGGCTATACAGCAGGATATAGTGCAACAGAGTTCGGTTCCTATGACGCCGTTACGCCGCAGGCATATACAACATTTATGCTGCGCGCATTGGGCTATGATTCAGAAGATTTTAACTGGGACGAAGCGCTGGATAAGGCCGTTGAAATCGGTCTGTGTACCCAGCAGCAAGCAGATGAGTGGCAGACGGAAACATTCCGCCGCCAGGAAATCATGGAGATTTCCTATCTCGCATTGAACACAAAGCTCAAAAACAGCGATTGTACGTTGGCGGATAAGCTGATTGCGTATGGTGTTATCACTGCAGAGCAGGCGGCAGAAGAAAATTTGACCTTTGGCAATACGTATACGATCACCAACGACCAACAACAGGTAGATATTTCCGGCTATACGTCATTGCCCACAGGCAAATATGAACTGCACAATGTCGGTGACGGTCAGGTTATGACGGTAAATCCGATCAGCAAGCAGTCGAATATCTATGTCACAGGCGACGCCAATTCTACAACGCAGTTGTTTAACATTCAAAAGAACAGCGACGGCAGTTTCCGAATCCTCAGCGCGTCCAACAGCTCACTGGCAGTTGATGCCAACCCGAGCAGCGGCGCAGATATCATCCTGTGGACGGCAAACGGCACGGATTGTCAGGATTATGTGGCAAAGGAACTGTCGAACGGCGCGTATGAAATCCGGCTCAAATCCAATCCGGATATGGCAGTCACGTCAACCAATGGCGACGTGCGTTTGTGTGCATACACCGGTTCGACGGCACAGCAGTGGAAGCTGTCTGACAACAGCGAAGACACTGCGGCGGCAACACAAAAACTGAAATCGATTATGAACATTTATCCGGATGGCACGAGCCTCGGCAGCGGGTATTCATTTGGCGGTGCGAGCCAGTGCATGGGATTCGGTCGAGAAGTATTTTACCGCATGTACGGTCAGACCGCAAAGTGGAGCTATGACGGCAGTCCGAAGAGCTCATCAGATGGAAAGCTTTATACAGTCGTTGCTCGTTCGTCTTCCTATTCTGCGAGCAGCATCAAGACGCTGATCAGCAAAGCCAAGCCTGGTGATATCCTGCAGATGGACACACCGAAAATGCACACCATGGTCTTTGTTTCCAGCGACAGCAACGGCTTCACCGTATACGACGCAAACTGGACAGGACCCAATGAGGTCAGTGTGCGTTATGTCAAGTATGGCGCATGGGCAAGCCGCAACAGCGATGGCATCGCTCTCCTGCATGCGACCAATTATCCGAAGGGTTGAGATTGAGACAAATGGTAAGATCGTCCTGTGAAAGCAGGGCGGTCTTTTTTGCGTGCATAACAAAAAAAGACGTATCAGAACTGACACGTCTTTTCTGGTATCCTATTTTTTTGAGAAAAATTACTCTGCGGTGTAAGGCAGCAGAGCGATATGACGGGCACGCTTGATTGCCTCGGTCAACTGACGCTGATGCAGGGCACAAGTACCAGTCATTCTGCGGGGCAGAATCTTGCCGCGCTCAGACATGTATCTCTTGAGCTTTGCAACGTCCTTATAATCAATCGCCTCAACTTTATCTACACAGAAAGAGCAAACCTTTCTGCGGCGGCGACCGCCGCGGTTGGGGCGAAACTCTCTTTTTTCTTCAGCCATTGTCGTAACCTCCTTATTCGGTAATCAGAACGGAACTTCGCCGTCATCATCGGAAATCTCACTGAAATCCGAGTCATTTACAGGCATGTCAAAGCTCGGCGCCGGGCGGGGAGCCGGCTCCTGCTGCGGAGCAGGGGAATAGGAATCCTGATATCCACCTGAATAGCCCATATTGGCTTCACGGGATTTTTTGGTTTCACCAAATTGGATCTCGTCCGCAACAACTTCAATGGACGTGCGATTGTTTCCGTTTTTGTCTTGCCAGCGTCTGGACTGGATGCTTCCCACCACGATTGCCAACATGCCTTTGGTAAACCACTGCGAAACAAATTCCGCCTGACGTCTCCAAGCGACGATGTCGATAAAGTCGGTCTGACGCTCCCTGCCATTTCCGCCATAATTGCGGTCGATCGCGAGAGTAAACGTCACAACCGGTACATTACCATTCGGGGTATAACGAAGCTCCGGATCGCGGGTTAAGCGACCCATAAGAATTGCTTTGTTCAGCATATTCCTTCACCAGCCTTAGTCTCTGGAAATGATGATGGAACGCATAACGCCATCGGTGATCTTGTAGATACGGTCAAGCTCAGCCGGGAAAGACGGCATGGACTCGAACTGGATCAGGGTGTAATAACCTTCGCGCAGGTCATTGATTTCATATGCCATTCTGCGCTTGCCCCAGTCCTCGACGGACTCAACGGTACCGTTCTTTTCGATCAGAGCCTTGAACTTCTCAACGATTGCAGCGATTGCTTCCTCACCGAGATTCGGGTTGACAATGAAAATTGTCTCGTACTTACCATTTACCTTTGCCAATTTCAGCACCTCCTTCTGGACTTTGGCCCACACCTTTTGTGTGAGCAAGGATACCTTTTTATTATATCGTTTTTGAAGGGCTTGTCAAGGAAAAATTTGCGGGAAAATGCAAACAGGTAAAAAATTTGATAATTTGTGCTTGACGAAGCAGAGGGGATGTGTTAAAATACCATCCAGATGCTAATGTGGCTCAGGGGTAGAGCAGCTCACTCGTAATGAGCAGGTCGTCGGTTCAAATCCGACCATTAGCTCCAGATAAACCGCTTAATTCTCAGGAATTGAGCGGTTTTTTCTAATTTTTGTCGGCATAGCAATTCTTGTTAAAATTACTAAGGGGTGAATTTTGGGTGAATGCCCCTAAAAAACGGTGAATTGGAAGGGAAAACAACACGGGTCACAGGCTTTTTGCTTGTGGCTCTTTTTCTTTTTCAAACTGTGACAGAACGCTGTGACGCGCTTCTGTTGCTTTTGCCTGGGCTTCCATGATTGCGTGAGCATAAATGTTTGCTGTGGTGGTAGCGTTGGCATGTCCCAGCTCGTTCGCGGTCGTTACCAGATCGGCACCGCCTGCAATCATAAGGGAAGCGGCAGTGTGCCGGAATGCGTGCGGGTGAATGTGCGGTAGGTTATTCGCTTTACTGAATTTACCTAACCAGTCCGTTATGCTGTCCGGGAAAATACATTTTCCGTTGTCCTGTGTGAATACATAGCCGGTATCATGCCATCTATCACCGTTGGAAAGCTGTAATTCCCATTGTGTCCTCCGGTGCGTTTTCAGCAGGGTTAAGGTCAGCGGGGAAAGGGTAACCGTTCGGGCTTTTCCTGTTTTTGTCGTGCCGGCATAAACGCCGAGCTTTGGGCTGTACAGCAATTGGTGGTCTATTGTCCATGTGCCATTGCAAAAGTCAATGTCTGTCCACTGCATCCCGCAGGCTTCCCCTCTGCGGCAGCCGGTGTCAATCAGCACATAGACAAGGGTTTTCCATTTGAGCGGGGCAGTTTCCAGCGCGTGCAGAATTTCTTCTATCTGGTCGGGTTGGAAATAATCTGGGTCATGTTTTTGCAGTTTGGGCGGGGTTGCCTTTTCTGCGGCATTATAGGGGACAAGCATTTCTTTCTCTGCCTGTGTCAAAACGGATGATATTAACGCATGATATGCAAGAATTGTGCTGGGGGAAAGCGGGGCGGTGTCCTGATCTACTCGGAAATACTCGGTTAGATTTGCACCCAGTGCGGCTGCAATCGCTTCTGCCTTTGCTTTGCTGATGGTTTTACCACTGACAGCAGCCGAAACCGTAGAGGAT
>CALWUF010000023.1 GCA_944384655.1 uncultured Butyricicoccus sp.
AATTCCGAGAGGAACATGAGGAAGAAATCCTGCTTCATCAGGCGGCTAAGAATGCCTTTGATGATATGGGAATTAAGAAGCTGCCCAAAGTCAAGGAGCTGCAAGCTGAGTACGCCAAGCTCCTGGAAGAAAAGAAAAAGACCTATGCCGAGTACCGGCGTTCCCGCGAAGAAATGCGGGAACTGCTGACAGCAAAGGCCAATGTAGATCGGCTCTTAAAGATGGAGTCGGAACACGATGCCGAAAAAGAAAAAGACCACGGCCAGCGGTAAGCTGGTCATGGTCAAAAGCGTTCGCAGAACGCGCAGCCGCAGAATGAAATTCTGCGTTCAGAGGGGGCTTGGGGGATACCCTCAACAAGCAGCGCAAGGGAGCCGTGGCTATCCTTGGGCATTGCTTGCCAATATTATCGGAATTATTTGATAACCGTTATGCTATAAAAATTTGCTGTGCAGGAGCAAAAATCTCATTTTCGTGCTTGACAATCATTGAGCAAACGAGTAAAATATTTGTTGCTTGCTCGGAGGGCAAATCATTCAATGGAAATGATGGGCTGGATAAGGCACAGACTGAAACGTCTGACCTTGTCCAGCCTTTTTTTGTTTTGCAGAGGTGAAGTTTATGGTCGGCTATATTTAAGAAAATGAAAATAAAGGATGATCCAGCGTGGAAACACATAGAGAGGAGGATATGATGACAAATGGATTTTTTGACAGGTAAAATCAAAACACTTTACTTTAAGTATCTGGCCGCTGCATTTGGCAGCGCCTTAATTTCTGCAATCTATTCCATTGTAGATATTGCGATGGTCGGGCAGTATCATGGCCCGGAGGGTTCGGCAGCTTTGGCTGTTGTTGCGCCTGTATGGAACATTATTTACAGCTTTGGCTTACTCATGGGGATTGGCGGCTCCGTTATTTTCAGTACGCTGCGGGGAAAATCAGACGGACGAGAAAAAGAATCCAACGAGTATTTTACAGCCTCTGTGATCGGTTCGTTGATTCTTGCCGCTGTGATATGGCTTATCATCGTGTTCTTTGACAGAGAACTGCTCCTGGCGTTTGGCGCACAGGATAACACTTTGGCGCTTGCCAGAGAATATGTGCGCCCCATCAAATTTGCAATTCCGTTTTTCCTGTTCAATCAGATGCTGGCAGCCTATTTAAGAAACGATAGAAATCCCGCATTGGCAACGGGAGCAGTTTTAACGGGTGGTATTTTTAATATTTTCGGTGATTACTTCTTCGTTTTCACCTGTGACATGGGTGCCTATGGAGCCGGACTTGCCACTGCGATTGGTTCAGCAATCAGTTTTTTGATTATGCTGTCACACTTCTTCCAGAAAAAGTGTTCCCTGCATCTGGTCAGGCCAACAAAGTTGGCAAAAAAGCTAAAGGAAATAGTAGTAACTGGTTTTTCTACTTTCTTTATTGATGTGGCGATGGGAATACTTACGATCCTGTTCAACAGGCAAATTACTCATTACCTGGGAACAAATGCCCTCGCGGTTTATGGCGTCATTGTTCAGATTTCTACATTTGCCCAGTGCTGCGCTTATAGTGTAGGTCAGGCATCGCAACCGTTTATTTCCGTCAATTACGGTGCTGGACAAGGGGATCGAATCCGCAAATTATTGAAATATGCTCTTGGAACCGTGGCCTTCTTCAGCCTTCTGTGGACAGCTTTGGGACTTTCCATTCCAAACGTATTTATTCGCATCTTCATGCAGCCTACACAGGAAGTGTTGCAGATTGCTCCAGATATTTTCCAGCGATATAGTGTGTCGTTCCTGCTGCTGCCGCTGAATATTTTCTCTACCTATTATTTTCAGGCTTTATTAAAGCCGAAAGCGGCGTTTATCATTTCAGTTGCAAGGGGATTGGTAATCAGCGGTTTGCTGATCTATCTGTTGCCAGTTTTGGCAAGTCCGGATTCAATTTGGTTTGCCATGCCGATCACAGAGGTCATTGTTGCGGTGTTTGTGATCTATCAAATGTGGATGAGCAACAAAACTTTAGACAGGAAAGGAGTTTCAGCATATGAATAAAATCATTACCATCGGTCGTGAGTTTGGAAGTGGAGGGCGTGAACTGGGGCGGCGCCTGGCGGAAGAATTGGGGATTGCCTACTACGATAAAGAAATCATCAGTGAGATTTCCAGAAAGACCTCCTTGTCAGAGCAGTATGTTCAGGCGATTATCGAACATACTCCGATACATTCATATCCGATCCATATCGGAAGGAGCTTTTATGCGCCGATGAATCCCGTTTTTGAGCAGGCATTGTCTATATACAAAGAGCAGGCTCGGATTATTCAGGAGATGGCTTTGCAGTCTGACTGTGTCATTGTCGGGCGTTGTGCGGACTACATTTTGAGAGATGATAGGCCTTTTCGCCTTTTTGTATATGCAGACATGGAAAGTAAAATAGCGCGGTGCCGGAAAAAGGGGCCGGAAGAAGATTTTTCAGATAAGGAATTGGCACAAAAGATTAAAAACATTGACAGGCAGAGGGCGAAGTATTACGAATCTTATACGGGGAATGTATGGGGCGATAAATTGAATTTTGATTTCTGTATCAATACGACTCAAACAGAGATCAAGAAGATCGTGCCTGCTTTGGCGAAGTTTTTTGCATAAGTTCACTGGTACTTTTGGAAAAAGTTAAAAATGAATAGCATACACGCTCATCGGAATGGTTTGCGACCGCAGTCGTATGGACCGGAAAAGATGTCGGGTGCGCCCGGTTATTGCAAAATAACCGGGTGTTTTTATATTTTGAAAGGAGTTGAACACCATGAAACTAATTCTACACTTTATTAAACCTCATTGGAAATTGTGTGCGGCAGCAATTTTCCTTTTGATCATTGATGTTGCAGGAGCATTGTTTATCCCCACCCTGGCGGCAGAAATGCTGAATATGGGAACATCCGGGGCAACGTTTGATGACATTGTCCGCACAGGTATACAGATGGGGGCTATCTCTATTCTTTCAGGTATCGCAGCCATCCTTGGCGGATATTCATGTGCGGTTCTTACTGCACGCGTTGGTAAAGATATGCGGGTGGCGATTTATCAGAAATCGTTGGTGTTATCCGTTTATGATTTCCGTCAATTCGGGACTGCCTCTATTACCACACGAACCGTATCAGACATTACAACGATTCAGTTTGCCATGACGAGCTTCATCCAGATGGTATTGCCGGTTCCGATTATATTTATCATTGCCTTAACTCTTACGTTCAGGCTGGATGCAGAAATGGGATGGATTCTTTTAGCAGTGATTTTGGTTGTTTTACTGATTGCACGGTTTATTATGAAAAGTGCGGCTCCGCTGTTCAAAAAGCTTCAAAAGCTGCTGGACAGGATGACAACTGTTTTATTGGAAAATATTACAGGCGTTCGCGTTGTACGGGCATTCAATAACGAAAATCACGAAGAGATGCGTATGGGCGCTGCTTTTAAGAAGTATGCGGAGACTTCTATCCGGGCTAACCGGTATTTTGCGAATCTGGACGGACTGTCATTTTTCTTCATCAATTTGTTTATTATCCTTGTGTATTGGTTGAGTGGCGGCAGGATCAGTTCCGGGCATCTGCAAATTGGCGATATCACCGCAGTCATCGAATATGCCTTAATGATTCTTTTCTTTTTAATGATGGCCCAGATGGTGATTTTGACGATGCCTCGTGCGCTGGAGTGCTGCGAGAGGATTCGTAATGTTCTGGATTATACGCCGGAAATTCGGGATATGGTTGCAAGTAATTCGCCAAGAGCCAATACGCAGGATAAGGCAGTATTAGCATTTCAAGATGTTTCTTTCCGGTTTGCCGATGCGGAAGAAGATACTCTGAGAAATCTGAATTTTATTTGCAATCGCGGGGAAACGACAGCAATCATTGGTGGAACCGGCAGCGGAAAATCAACAATTGCTTCTTTGATTCTCAGATTTCACGATGTAACACAAGGCAAGGTTTGTTTGAATGGTATTGATATACGAGAAATGACCCAGCAGAGTTTGCGAGACCATTTGGCATATGTACAACAGAAAGCATTTTTGTTTTCGGGTACAATTGCCAGTAACCTGCGATATAGCAATAAAAATGCAAGTGACAAAGAACTGATGCATGCATTAGATGTGGCACAGGCTGGAGAATTTGTCCGTTCGCTGCCCGACGGGTTGAATTCATTCGTCGCCCAAGGCGGTACAAACTTTTCGGGCGGTCAGAAGCAGCGTTTGTCTATCGCCAGGGCATTGGTAAAAAAACCAGAAGTTTACATTTTCGATGACAGTTTTTCAGCTCTGGATTTCAAAACAGATGCTGCCTTGAGAAAGGCGCTTGCAAAAGAGGTGAAGGATGCCGCCGTTATCATTATTGCACAGCGAGTGAGTACCATTCAACACGCGGATCAGATTATCGTGTTGCATGAAGGACAGATGGTTGGTATAGGAAAACATGAAGAACTATTGCAGAACTGTTCTGTTTATAAAGAAATTTATGAATCTCAGACAAAGGAGGCGCAGGAATCATGAATAGAAATAAAAGTACAGTAGTACGTTTGTTCAGTCAGCTGAAGGGACAGCGCATCCGATTAACGGTGGTTGCCGTTTCCATTGTACTTTATGTTGCCCTAAGTATCTATAATCCAATGTACAGTGCGGTTGTGATCGATCATCTTTGGCAGAGTATTCAAGCCGCATGGACAAAAGACGTAACCTTTTCTATTACCTGGTCTACGATTGGGAAAGAATTAACACAGCTCACAATACAGTATGTTTTTACTTGGATATTTTATTATCTGCAATCCTACCTTATGGCGAACGTGGCGGAAAGTTTGAACTTGGAGCTGAGAAGCCAGATTGCCCGCAAGTTGAATCGACTGCCGCTGCGTTTCTTCGATCAGAACAAGGCAGGGGAAATTTTAAGCCGTGTAACCAGCGACCTTGACAAGATTGCTGAGGTGCTTCAAACAGGTCTGCTTAAATTGATTGTAGCGATTGGCACAATTGTAGGTTCGCTGATTGTAATGTTCTATTACAGCGTTCCGCTGACGTGTATATTCCTGGTTTTCATGGTTGTCAGTATGGCCATTACCCGCATTGTCGCCAAGAAGAACCTGCGCTGCGCTGCGGAACGTCAGGAAACCATTGCAAAACTGACAGGCGTTGTGGAAGAATACTATAACGGCAGAAATGTGATTAAAGCATATAACCATGAACGAGAAAGTCTGGAACAGGTACGCGCAGCAGCTGAAAGCAATCGTATCGCAAGTCAAAAAGCAGATTTTTTAACGAACTGTGTAAACCCGTTAATAAGGTTGTTGACCAGACTGGCAAATGTCACCATTGCAATCATTGCAGGTAAGGCAATGCTGGATGGCCGGATGACGATTGGCGTTGTACAGGCGTTCTTCCAATATGTAAACCAAACAGCTGAACCGCTGACAGAAGCATCGTTTATGATTAACTCTCTTCAGTCTGCTTTGGCATCGGCAAAACGTACGTTTGAGCTGCTGGACGAAGAGGAGGAAATTCCCGATCCGATTGCCCCAGCTGTTTTGAGAAACGCAAAAGGGAATATAACCTTCCAGAATGTAAGCTTTGGATATACTCCTGAGCATATTTTGATGAAGAATATTACTTTTGAAGCGAAACGCGGCCAAAAAATTGCTGTGGTTGGAAGCACCGGTGCGGGTAAAACGACGCTGGTGAATCTTTTGATGCGGTTCTATGAGATCAATAACGGAAAAATCACGATTGATGGCATCAGCACAGCGGAGATGACACGCAGTGGCCTTCGGGATAACTTCGGTATGGTGTTGCAGGATACATGGTTGTTTGAGGGGACAATTGCGGAGAATATCGCTTACAGCAAACAAGACGCGACCCGTGATGAGATTATAGAGGCAGCAAAGGCCGCTCAAGTGGATTACTTTATCCGTACTATGCCACAGGGGTATGATACCATGTTGGACAATGAGGCAGCCAATTTGTCTGTAGGCCAAAGACAGTTACTTACGATTGCTCGTGTCTTTCTTTGCAATCCTCCAATTATTATTTTGGATGAGGCGACCTCAAGCGTTGACACTCGAACAGAAGTTAAAATTGGAAAGGCAATGCAGAAGCTCATGCAGGGAAGAACCAGCTTTGTGATTGCGCACCGTCTTTCCACCATCAGGGATGCGGACTTGATACTGTTCATGGAACAGGGAAATATCATTGAGCAGGGAAATCATAAAGAGCTATTAGCTAAGAATGGCGCGTATGCAACGCTTTATTACAGCCAGTTTTCATAAATTACGAAGCTAAGCGGTCTAAAACCATGTGTTGTAAGTAGTAAGGAATGCTAAAAGCTCTGTTTATATGGTATAGAGTTAACTGTTTGTGTTAGGAGGTGGATTAAAATTAAACGGATGGAAATAATAGCTCGTATTACAGAGGAAACTGGTAATGTTGTTGAAAATCTGTTGATGACGTGGACCGCCACTGAAAAATGTTTTCTTAATACAGCCATAATGAAATATCCGGGACTTGAAATCAGGCTCCATCAGCGCCGGGTATTGCGCGATGGAAAAGATGTGGTGCTGTCAAGATATGAATATGGTGTTCTTACCTTCCTGGCACAGCATCCCGGCTGGTTATGCAGCAAAGAACAGATTTTTCAAAATGTATGGCACGAGGACAGCGAGAGTTGTTTGACGGCTGTTACCAACACGATCAGTCGGATACGTCAGAAGATAGAACCCGATAAAGACAATCCAATTTATATACAAACGGTGTCCACCCTTGGCTATATTTTTGCAGCGGAGCCGTTATGACTACAAAAAACAGCTATGACTTACAAGTCATGGCTGTTTTTGTAGAAAAATGTAAATAAATTCTTTTGGAATTAAAGCGTTTTTACAGAGAGAAAAAACTGCAATACGGTACAATACGAAAAACTGGCAAACATGGAGTTTTCCAGTTTGCCAGTTTTTACTGTGAATCATCGGATATGGAGTGTTTGGGATGGCGGCTGATAAATTGATCGGCCAAGCATTCCACAGTACGAAGAAGAATCTCCCGTTCCTCTTTCGTGCAGGCCCAATACTTTCCTATCATGCGTTCAAGATCAACATCTTCGGGCTGCATATCCGGATGAAATATTAAATGAGCAGAGATACCAAGCCGGTCGATCAGTGCGGCCAAGCATTCGTAAGACGGATTGATTACTCCTTTTTCGATCTTTT
>CALWUF010000024.1 GCA_944384655.1 uncultured Butyricicoccus sp.
AGCCGCGTTTTTTTAACGACGCGACCATTTTTGTGTCCAGTGATGGGCGAAGAGGCTTTGAACTGACAGATGGAGACCATGTTTTTGTGCGCAAGGCGCCGTTTTGTACCCGTTTGCTCCGCGTCAAGGGGAATAGTTTTTATTCGCTGCTGAATGAAAAGCTGACGATTGGTCGCAGCTGAGCAAAAGAAAGGAGTTTTTTTATGAAATTCCAGCGCCAGGCAAAAATTCTTGAACTCATTGAACACAACGAAATAGAAACACAGGAAGAGCTTTCTATGCGCCTGCGTGATCTCGGATATGATACCACACAGGCAACCGTTTCACGCGATATTAAGGATTTGCGGCTGATTAAAGTTCTGTCGCCATCCGGTAAATACCGCTATGCGACATCGACACAGGAAGCGGAAAACAGTTTCGTCGGCAGGCTGCAAAATATTTTTCGTGAATGTGTGACGGGGGTGGACGCCGCACAGAATATGGTTGTGATTAAGACGCTCCCGGCACTTGCATCTGCGGCGGCAATGGCGATTGACGCCATGCGTGTGCCAAATGTTGTCGGAACAATCAGCGGTGACGATACCGTGTTTATTGTCATGCGCGACAATGAAAGTGCGCTTGATTTTTGTGAAGATACCAAAAATATGCTGAAATAAGTTGAAATCAAAGGAGAACAGACATGTTAAGTCTGCTTCATATCGAAAATATCGCTGTTATCGAGCAGGCGGATATTGTCCTTCAACCAGGCTTTACTGTCCTGACCGGTGAGACCGGCGCAGGTAAATCAATCATCATTGATTCCATAGGCGCGATTATGGGACAACGCACAAGTCGTGAACTGATCCGAAATGGCGAAAAAAAAGGCTTTGTCAGTGCGGTGTTTGAACAGATCTCTCCGGAGCTGGAAAAACAGTTGCAGGAACTGGGTCTGGATGCCGGTGAAAATGGTACAGTTCGCATTCAGCGCGAGTTGTCTGCGGAGGGCAGAAGCGTGTGCCGCGTCAACATGCGACCCGTCCCTGCATCTGTACTTAAGACAATCAGTCCATATTTGATCAATATCCATGGTCAGCATGACGGACAGAAATTGATGCAGGAAGAATACCACATTGATTTCCTTGACAGTTTCTGTGACACAGAACCGTTGTTAGAGCAGTATCGCCCGTTGTATACCCGGCTGTTTTCACTGCGGAGCAAGATTCGTGAATTGGAAAAAAGTGAGCAGCAACGTGCCCAGCGCATTGATATGCTGCGCTATCAGTTCGACGAAATCGCCGCGGCGGATCTCAAGCCGGGCGAGGAGGAAGAATTGAATGAACGCAGACAGTTCTTTGATAACGCAGGGAAACTGGCATATGCATTGCAAAATGCGTCTAAACTGTTGGGCGGCGATGAAGATACAGATGGTGCGTGCGACCTGCTTGTACAGGCGTCGGAAGAGTTGGCAGATATCTCCACTTTATCAAATGAGCTGAACAGTGTGGCGAAACAAGCGGAAGAATTGCGTTACCTTGCAGAGGATTTGCGGGAAACAGTTTTTGACCTGGCTGCCCGCGTTGACTTCTCTGAGCAGGAACGTGACGCGGTGGAGCAGCGGCTGGATGTCATTTATCGCCTGCGCCGCAAATATGGCGCGACGGTAGAAGAAGTTCTGGCCTACTGTGACAGTGCAGCTTCTGAATTGGAAGAGCTGGAAAATGCAGATGACCGCAAAGAACAGCTTGTCACAGAATATCGTGAAACACTGTCCGCAGCCCGTGAAATCGCGGGAGAATTGTCACATCTGCGGCGTGAGGCTGCGATTGAGCTGGAATCAAAGATTATTGAACAGCTTGAGGACCTCGACATGGCAAAGGTGCGGCTGTCCATCTGTGTTTCCCCACAAACCAAGCTCAATCCTCGCGGTGTGGATGAGGTACGGTTTTTAATTTCGACCAATCCGGGCGAACCGGTTAAGCCACTCAGCCGAATTGCTTCCGGCGGTGAGTTGTCCCGTATTATGCTTGCGATAAAAAATGTATTGACGCAGTCGGAAGATGTGGGTACACTTATTTTTGATGAAATTGACACCGGTGTGAGCGGACGGGCTGCACAGAAGATTGCTGTTAAGCTCGGAGAAATCTCCCGCAACAAGCAAACGCTGTGTGTTACGCACCTGCCGCAGCTTGCCGCCATGGGTGACCATCATCTGCTCATACAAAAATCAGTTTCAGAGGAACATACACATACAGATGTGCGCCCGCTGGAAGGTGAAATGCGTGCGCATGAGTTGGCGCGTATGATTTCCGGCGATGCCATTACAGAACTGTCTATGCGCAATGCAGAGGAACTTCTCACGCGCGCAGCGGACAGTAAAATCAGGTGAACGATTGGTCAGCCAGCTGGTTGTGCCAATGACGATAAATAGAAAGGGTTTCAATAACGATGTCTCAAGTATACGAAGAATTACAGGCACGGGGCTTGATCGCCCAGTGCACCAACGAAGAAAAAGTCTGTGATTTGCTGGATAACCATCAGACCACGTTTTATATTGGCTTTGACGCAACAGCGGATTCACTGCACGTCGGTCATTTTCTCCAATTGGTTGTCATGGCGCGTCTGCAACAAGCAGGTCATCGCCCGATTGCGTTGATCGGCGGCGGCACGACAATGATCGGTGACCCGACGGGCAAGACCGATATGCGCAAGATGCTGACCAAGGAGGAAATCGATCACAATGCGGAGTGTTTCCGTCAGCAGATGCGCCGTCTTGTCGATTTTGGCGAGGACAAGGCAAAGATGGTCAACAATGCAGACTGGATCCTCAAGTTTAATTATATGGATTTCCTGCGTGAGGTTGGTGTACATTTCTCGGTCAATCGTATGTTGACTGCGGAGTGCTTCAAGACCCGTCTGGAAAAGGGCTTGAGCTTCATCGAATTTAACTATATGCTGCTCCAGAGCTATGATTTTCTGCATTTGTACCGCACAGAAGGCTGCCATCTCCAGTTGGGCGGTGACGATCAGTGGTCGAATATCATCAACGGCGCAGATCTCATTCGCCGTGTGGACGGCAAGGATGACGCTTACGGTCTGACCTTTACACTGCTGACCACATCAGAGGGTAAAAAGATGGGCAAGACGGAGAAGGGTGCTGTCTGGCTTGATCCGGAGAAGACCTCGCCATATGATTTCTTCCAGTATTGGAGAAATATCAATGATGCGGATGTCATCCGTGTCATGAAGATGTTAACCTTTATGCCGCTCGACGAAATTGCTGAATACGAGACGTTGGAGGGTGCAGGTCTCAACCGTGCAAAGGAAAAGCTGGCTTATGAAATCACTGCCATGGTTCACGGAAAAGAAGAAGCAGAAAAGGCATTGGCAGCGGCAAGAGCAGTCTTTACCCGCGGTACCTCTGCGGCAGACATGCCGACCACGAAGCTCTCTGTGGATGACCTGACCGATGGACAGATCGGCGCCCTCGACTTGCTGGTAAAAACCGGTCTGGTCAAGTCCAAGAGTGAGGCGCGTCAGGTTGTGAAACAGGGCGGTCTCACGATCAACGATGTCAAAGTAACTGACATGTTCGCCATGTACGGTGAGGATGCGTTCGGCGGAGATGGTATGATTATCCGTAAGGGTAAGAAGACGTTCCACAAGGTTACGATGTAACAATGATTGAAACTTCCCTTTTTCCAGGTGAAAAAGGGAAGTTTTTTGCACAGTTGTGCACAGAACAGAAACAAATCCATGGTTGAACCGGTTTGGCAATAATGGTATAATAAACAGATAGTAATTGAAAAAACTCCAAAGAGGAGGAATGATCGTTGAATAGGGTGTCCATTCTCGGCGTACAGTTTGACACCGTTACCAAGTCCGAAGCAGTGGCACGTGCAATGGCACGCATCCGCGAGGGCAATAAAGGTTATGTCGTCACGCCGAATTCTGAAATTGTATATATGGCTCATTCAAACGCCCGGCTCAAAAAACTGCTCAATGCAGCGGCTCTCGTCCTGCCGGACGGCATCGGTGTGATTCATGCCGCAAAAATTCTCAAAAAACCATTGACCGAAAAGATTGCGGGCATCGAATTTGCCGCTTCGCTGATGGAGGCAATGGCAAAGGAAGGGCGCAGCATTTTCCTGTTCGGAGCGAAGCCGGGCGTCGCAGAAAAAGCGGCGGAAACCCTGAAGCAGAGATATCCGGGGTTGATCGTCACAGGCTGCCGGAACGGTTATTTTAAAGATGACGCGGAAGCGGTGCGCGATATCAATTCGGTTGGGCATTCCGATGTAATTCTGGTATGTCTGGGCGCGCCAAAACAGGAATTTTTTATGGAACGGTATATCGACGAGCTGAACGGCACACTGTTGTGTGGTCTTGGTGGTTCGTTGGATGTCTATGCGGGTGTCGTGGAGCGTGCGCCGGATTTTTATGTCGATCACGGTCTTGAGTGGTTTTATCGGCTCAAAAAAGAACCGTGGCGTGCAAAGCGAATGACTGCACTGCCGAAATTTCTGCTGACGGTCATGAAATCCAAATTGACAGGAGAAGACAAATGAACGTAAAGCTGATAGCTCATACACCAATGCCGGAGCAGTTAATTTCTGCGGCTGCAAAAACGTGTTATTCCGCTGCGACTGTTGACACCTTGCTGGATGGATTGGATGAGGAAAAGACGCAGTCCTATCTGACCATGCTCACGGACATTGGACACGAAAGCCCGATTGAACACGCATCGTTTACGTTCGCCATTGAAGGCGTTTCCCGTTCACTGCTGGCACAGATTACGCGGCATCGCATGGCATCGTTCAGTGTGCAGTCGCAGCGTTATGTGCGCGAACATGCGTTTGAATTTGTTATCCCGCACGAAATCGAAGCGGTTCCACAGGCGAAGGAAGCGTTTCTAAAGGCGATGGAGGACGCTCAGAAGACCTATGAAACGTTAACTGCCATTTTGCAGGAGCGGCATATGCAGACATTTCTTGCACAGGGATTGTCTCAAGCGGAAGCCCGCCGCAAAGCAGAGAAAAAGGCGATTGAAGATGCACGGTATGTTTTGCCGAATGCCTGCGCAACCAAGATGGTTATGACGGCAAATGCCCGTTCGCTGTATAATTTTTTCCGTCTGCGCTGCTGCAACCGTGCACAATGGGAGATTCGTGAACTGGCGGAAGAGATGTACCGTCAGGTTTACGCGGTTGCGCCGACACTGTTCCGCAAGGCGGGACCATCCTGCACCTGCGGTGCGTGTTCAGAGGGAAAAATGAGCTGTGGAAATGCGCATGAGGTGCGCGAAAAATATGCGCGCATCCGCGCGGAGGTCGGGGAATGAGTGGGAAACTGTTGGTGATCGAAGGAACAGATGCTTCAGGCAAATCCACGCAGTTTGAACGGCTGTGCGCCTGTTTGGATGCGCATGGCATTTCATACCATCGCCTTGTATTTCCGCGTTATCAGGAAGAATCTTCTGCGCTTATCCGTATGTATCTTGGCGGACGGTTCGGAAAACATCCGGATGACGTCAGCGCTTATACAGCATCCACTTTTTTTGCAGTGGATCGGTATGCATCCTATCAGACCGAATGGAAAGACTATTATGAAAATGGCGGGCTGGTGCTTGCTGACCGTTATACCACGTCGAATGCAGTACATCAGGCATCCAAGCTGGAGGGAGCGGAACAAATGGCATTTCTCGACTGGCTGTTTGATTTTGAGTACCGCATCATGGGTATTCCTGCGCCCGACGACGTATATTTTCTCGATATGCCCACGGAAGCCGTGCACGATCTGCTCCAACATCGTCAGGGCAAGATACAGGATATCCATGAACAGGATATGGAATATCTCAAACATTGTTATCAAACAGCTTCAAAGCTGGCCGATATATTCGGCTGGCATCGCATCCGCTGCACGCAGGACGGACACATTCGCACGATTGAAGATATTTCGGCGGAACTCACGGCGGCGGTGCTTCACGCAATACCTTAAAAGGAGATTCGCATTTTTTATGCTATCATTTAAACCAGTTACGTTAGAAGATAAGGCAAACGCAGATATCTGCACGGCAAAGCACAATTATCGGATTTGTGAACACTGTTTTGCAGATTTGTTTATTTGGAAGGATCATTACGATACGCAGCTATGTTTTTGGAACGGATATATGTTGATTAAAATGGCGACTTTTCCGGATAAGAAACCAATGTATCTCGCACCGATCGGTGCAGGCGATTTGAGAGCTGCCATGCTGGCGTTGGAAGATGACGCGCACGCACGCGGTATTCCATTTGTTATGTGCAGCATCCCGGAGCCAATGATCGAACAGATTGAGGCTGTGCTTCCGGGGCGGTATACCTTTACCGAAAATGTGGATTCTGCGGACTATATCTATTCTGCGGAAAAGCTCATGACACTTTCTGGAAAAAAGTTGCAGTCGAAACGCAATTTCGTCAATCGCTTTAAGAAAAACTATGAGGGACGCTGGTCATATGAAGAGCTGACCGATGAGAACAGGCAGGAAGCGTATCAGTTCCATCTGCACTGGTGTCAGACGGGTGATAACTGTCCGAATGGTACAATGTACTCCGGTGAGACCTGTGCGGTTTCACTCGCCCTGACCAATCGCGAAGCGCTCGGCATGAAAGGCGGCATCCTTCGGCTCGATGGCGCGGTCATTGCGTTCACCATGGGATGTCCAGTCAGTCATGATACCTATGTCATTCAGTTGGAGAAGGCAGAAGCATCGATTGCGGGGGCATATCCGATGATCAATCAACAGTTTGCGCAGCAAAACTGTGCGGATTATGTGTATATCAACCGCGAGGATGATCTCGGATTGGAGGGATTGCGTAAGGCAAAGCAGTCGTATCATCCTGTCATGATGGGCAAAAAATTCCTGGCGGTGAAAAATATATGATCCGATTTGCACACGGCGGCGATATTGACACAGTGCGTATGCTTTGGAAACGCTGTTTTCCTGGCGATGAAGCATTTACCCAATGGTTTTTTGACAATCAATATGATCCGGCGGTCACATTGCTGGACGAGGAAGACGGCAAACTTTGTTCTATGCTGCAAATGTTTCCATATCAACTGCGTGATGCGCGCGGCATTCGCACGGTGACGTATATCTATGGCGCATGTACTGCGCAGGAATGCCGGCGTCAGCACCGCATGGATCGCTTGCTGATGCATTCGTTTGAACTGGACCGGCAAGCCGGTCGGGCAGCATCTGTGCTGATTCCGCAGGAGGAATGGCTGTTTGGATTTTACGACCAATTTGGCTATCGAACCGCTTTTTTCGTCGATACTCAGACAGTTTCCCGCGGTGATATACAGAAAAAAGATGCTGTATTCCGCCGCTTGACGGAGGATGACATCCCGGCGATGCAGGCGCTGTATCCCGCAGAAGGTATGTGCTTGCTGCGGTCAGAGGACGACTGGCGCACACAGCTCAATTTGTTCCATACGCTCGGAATCGGCGCCTTTGGTCTGCAACGCAAAGAAACGCTCACGGCATATGCGTTTGTCTGGCAGGACGGTGCAAACAAACTGTGGGCGCAGGAAGCCTGCGGTGCGGATGTTTTTGACCTGTCGCAGGAGATTTTGCATGCATGTGATTGTTCTGAAATGCGTGTGACGATGCCTGGAACCAGACAAAAATTGGGGTGTATCCGGTATCACGACGATACGCCTGTACAAAGCGGATATTTTAACCTGCTGTTCAACTAGGACTTTTTTAGCGAAGGAGGACATTGATTATGGTATATATTTTTCATGTAGACGGTTATGAAGACACCGAGATGATTGCACCGCTCGATATGCTGACCCGTGCCGATATTCCCGTGACGCGCGTCGGCGTGACCGGGAAAACCATCACAAGCAAGATGGGCATGACGGTTGAGGCGGATATCTTGCCGGAACAGCTCGATCTGTCAGATTGTGAAATGATCTTCCTGCCGGGCGGTCCAGGCACAAAAAATTATTATGACAAGCCGGTGATCGATCAGGCGATTTCGTATTGTATCGAGCACGGTTGTTATATCGCAGCCATCTGTGCCGCACCGTCTGTATTGGCTGCAAAAGGTGTACTCGAGGGCAAAAATGCCGTATGTCATTTCAGTGTAAACGACAAAATGGCGGGAGCAAATGTTTGCGATCAGTTGGTCTGTGTCGATGGGAAAATCATTACCGGCTGCGGTGCAGCCGCTTCGATTGAACTGGGTCTGACGATGGTTGAACTGTTGCGCGGGACGGAAGTTGCCGATCAGGTACGCCATGGCATCGGATACCATGGATAAGGGTTCCCTGCGGCAGGAGCTGCTCCGGCAGCGCAAACAGATCCCTTCCGCACAAAAAATTGCTATCGACTGCGCAATTACGCAAAAGGTTTTGCAGAGCGAATCCTATCAGCGCAGCAAAACATTGTTTGTCTATTGCTCTATTGCAGATGAAATTGATACACATACCATCATTGCGGATGCACTTGCGCGCGGTAAACGCGTCTGTTTGCCGAAATGTCTGCCGGGACATGTCATGCAGCCGCGCGTTATTACATCAGAAGGCGATCTGTCTGAGCAGACTTTTGGAATTCCGGAGCCGGGCGCGCATTGTGCGGCGGTTTCGCCGGATGAAATTGATTTGTGCATTGTTCCCGCACTGGCATGCGACAAAACCGGTGCACGGCTGGGATATGGCGGTGGATTTTACGATCGTTTTTTGCCGCAGACATCTGCCTATTGCATGGTGTTGTGTGCGCAGGCGCGTTTGTTGGAACGCTTGCCGGTCGAGCCACATGACATCCGCTGTGGCTGTATCATAACTGAACAGGAGGTGGTGCTGGTTCATGAAGGATAAAAGTACCATGCTGCCAGGGCTGATGCTGTTTGCATGTTTTGTCATCCTGATTGTATGCAGTTTGGGATTTGACTTTGCATTTTCGTCCAGCCCGGCAGTGGGGGTGATTGTGGTCGAACTTCTCGCATTTGTTCCGCCGGCATATTGCATGTACAAGGCGCAGGATGAGACATTTACGTTGAATTTTCGACTCAAACACAAGCCCAAACAGAATCGGTTTGTTTCCCTCGGATTCACGATAAAATTTGCACTCTCTGTATCGTTTTTGTCATTTTTGGCAAATCTTGTTATATACGTTGTCTGCGGCTCTACCGATATGGACCTGAGCAGCATGATTACAACGAGCGGCGTTGGGAATCAATACAGTTTCCTGAGCTTTTTGGGCATTGTCATTGTCTCACCGATCGTTGAGGAGATTTTTGTACGCGGCGCGTTGTTTTCTGCCTTTGAGCGCAAAGCCGGCACGTCGTTGAGTATCCTGCTCTGTGGTGTGTGCTTTGCCATGCTGCATGGTTCTCTGCTGAATTTTATCGGTCCATTGATTGCGGGCTGTGCCTATGCTTTTTTGGTCTATTCGTTCGATTCGATCTGGCCGGCCATTCTGGCGCATGTCATCAACAACTGTTATTATTATGTCATCAATTATTTGCTTTATTTGTACAGTTCCTTCGGGATCTGGAAATACTTTACACACATCAATATCATCTTATTCCTGCTGACCGTTTATCTCATGCTGCGCTCACTGGAAACACAGGTTCAGTTGCATACGCTGCGACCGTTTACGCCGGCCAACAAACCTGTCCGTGAAGCTTTGCGGGATTGTCTGCTTAACCCTGGATTTTTTATCTTTGTCTCCAGTTTTATTGTGAGCATTACACTGAAATAAGAGAAAAAAACCTGACCTTCTGTCGTTTGCGGCAGAGGGAGAAAGGATACGGATATGAAGTTGTTTGGAAACAAAAACAATACAAAAACAGAGTCGAAAAACAAAAAAGGTATCTGGAAGAAGTTTGCCGCGCGGCACAGCAGCCTGGTGTATCTGCTTGCGATCCTGTTGGTCTCCGCGGTTTTGGCAACAACTGGCATTTTGCTCGGCAATGACTTGTTTGCCCTGGCAAAAGAGGATCGTGAAATCACGATCACGATTCCGGAGGACGCTACCGTTGGACAGGTATCTGAACTTTTGGATAAAAGCGGTGTAGTCAATTACGGTTCATTTTTTCACCTGTTTACCAGCATCATTTATCAGGATGTCACATTCCGTCCGGGCATGTGGACGCTGAACTCCAATATGGATTATCGCCATATTGTCAACGAAATCCGACTGACCAATCGAAGCACGCAGACAGTAACAATTCCAGAGGGATATACCATTGAACAAATCATCGATACCCTGGTGGAAAATGGTCTGAGCTCGGAAGATGAGCTGGTCAGCGTGCTGCAAGACGGCGAATTCAATTATGATTTCCTGCCGGAGGATCTGGGCAATGAAACCAACCGTTTGGAGGGTTATTTGTTCCCGGATACCTATGAATTTTATTTAAACGACGATGCGAATACCATCATCAACAAAATGCTTGGAAACTTCGAGAATAAATTAAATGATGATTCAGATGGCGACAGCCTTGTGGAACAATGCGAAGCCAAAGGCATGTCTGTAGCAGACATGGTCAATATTGCGTCCATGATTCAAAAGGAAGCTGTCAATACGGATGATATGTATCAGGTTTCCGGTGTCATTGCCAACCGCTTGAACAATGCATCTGAATATCCTTATTTGAATATTGATGCGACCATTCAGTATGCAGTTGGTCATCTCGAATTGACAGATGAAGATATGGAAACGGACAGCCCGTATAATACCTATACAAGCAAAGGTTTGCCGCCCGGACCGATTTGCAATCCGGGACTCGACGCAATGAAAGCGGCCGTCAATCCGGCAGAGCATGAGTATTATTATTATGTCGCAAATGCGGATGGTTCAGCCCATATCTATGCGAAGACACAGGAAGAACAGACTGCCAACATCGAGAAGGTACAGGCGGAAAAGGACGCAGGATAACAAGAGGATTTTTATGAATAAACCAGAAATTCTGTCCCCAGCCGGAGACATGGAACGGCTGAAATATGCCATTGCATATGGCGCGGATGCGGTATATCTGGCCGGTAAGCACTTTGGCATGCGTGCGGCTTCTGATAATTTTACGGATGACGAGCTGCGCGAGGGAATTGCCTATGCGCATGCGCGCGGGGTAAAGGTCTATGTTACGGTCAACATTTCACCTCGTTCCAATGAATTTGCACAATTGGAACCCTATCTGCAAAAGTTGTATGCGTACGGCGCAGATGCAGCGATTGTCTCTGATCTCGGTGTGATCCGCGTGGCAAAGCGCGTCGTACCGCAGTTGCCATTGCACATCAGCACGCAGACAAGTATCCTCAATTATGAAGCTGCGCAGTTCTGGGTTGATATGGGTGCGGAGCGCATCGTGCTTGCGCGTGAGCTGACATTGGAAGAAATTAAGACCATCCGTGACCATATCCCTCCGGAAGTCGAAATTGAGTGCTTTGTACACGGAGCCATGTGTATTTCGTATTCCGGACGATGTCTGATTTCTAATTATACCACTGGACGCGATGCAAATCACGGTGCCTGTGCGCAGTCCTGCCGATGGAAATATGCGTTGATGGAAGAAAAGCGACCGGGAGAATATTTCCCTGTTGATGAGGATGAACGCGGTACATATCTGTACAATTCCAAGGATATGTGTATGATCGACCACATTCCAGAACTGATTGCCGCAGGTATTACGTCGTTCAAAATCGAAGGTCGCGCAAAGACTGCGTATTATACGGCGGGCATTACCGCCGCATATCGCCGTGCAGTGGATGCTTATTTGGCAAATCCGACACCGGATTTCAAAGTTCCGGACGATATCCGGGAGGAAATCGGAAAAATCAGTCACCGCGAATACTTTACTGGGTTTTACTTCGGGCGCGATCCGAAAGGACAGTATTACCCGGATGTTATGTATATCCGGGATTGGGAAATTGCCGCTCTGTTTGAATCGTGCGATGCGGACGGCAACGCTGTATTCGTACTTAAAAATCGATTCTTCAGCGGCGATACACTGGAACTGATGCAGCCTGGCAAACCGGTTTATTGCTTTCAGGTTGAAGAAATGCGCGGTGACGACGGCGAAATTTTGGATGCAGCGCGCTCGGCGATGATGCGTATCCATATAAAATTCCCGTTTCAAGTGTCAGATTTCGCAATCCTCCGCAAGGAAAAAGCGTCAAATCCGGTCAAAACCGGTTGACAAATTCACGTAAATATGTATAATAAAAGCGTTATACAGTTCATTTGGCAATGACGGAACGAGACAAGTCATACCGCCTTATAGAGAACGGGGGATGGTGGAAGCCCCGTAGAGCAGGAGCTTGTCGGCCATTTCGGAGCCATCCGGGAAAAAACCGGATCGTCTGCCCGCGTTAAGGGCGCACTGAGATGCCGGATTTTCGGCAAATTAGGGTGGTACCGCGAGCAAAGCCTTCGCCCCTATATCGGGCGAAGGCTTTTTGTCTGTAAAACAATCAATTTATATCAACAGTTGGAGGCAATTTTCATGCAGTACATGGGTTTGAATGAAATCCGTGAAAAGTTTTTGGCATTCTTTGAGTCCAAGGATCATCTCAGACTGCCGAGCTTTTCCCTGATTCCACAAGGCGATAAGTCGCTGCTGCTTATCAATTCCGGTATGGCGCCGCTCAAGCCGTATTTTACCGGTGAGCAGGAGCCGCCGCGCCGCCGTGTGACGACCTGTCAAAAATGTATCCGCACCGGTGACATTGAAAACGTCGGAAAAACCGCACGACATGGCACGTTCTTTGAAATGCTGGGCAATTTCTCTTTTGGCGATTATTTTAAGAAGGAAGCCATCGCATGGAGTTGGGAGTTCCTGACGGAAGTCATGGGTCTCGAACCGGATCGTTTATATCCCTCTATTTACCAGGATGATGAAGAGGCGTTTGAAATCTGGAACAAACAAGTCGGCATTCCGGCGGAGCGGATTTTCCGTTTCGGCAAGGGGGATAACTTCTGGGAGCATGGTTCCGGTCCGTGCGGTCCCTGTTCGGAGATTTACTATGACCGCGGTGAAAAGTATGGCTGCGGCAAGCCGGATTGTACGGTGGGATGTGATTGTGACCGCTATATGGAAGTGTGGAATAACGTATTTTCCCAGTTCAACAATGACGGTCATGGCAACTACACCGAATTGGTTCAGAAGAATATTGACACCGGTATGGGGCTGGAGCGTCTGGCGGTTGTGATGCAGGACGTTGATTCTCTGTTTGATGTGGATACCGTCCGCAATATCACCGACCATATTTCCCGTATTTCCGGAAAGACTTACGGTGAGTCGTACAACACCGATGTTTCGCTTCGCGTCATTACTGACCACATCCGTTCGACCGTTATGATGATTTGTGACGGTGTAATTCCATCGAACGAGGGTCGTGGTTATGTGCTGCGCCGTCTGTTGCGCCGCGCAGCACGGCATGGCAAGCTCCTCGGCATTGACAAGCCATTTTTGTACCAGGTATGTGATACTGTGATTCAGGAGAGCGGCGGTGCATATCCGGCATTGGTTGAAAAGCAGGAATATATCCGCAAAGTCATCCAGGTCGAAGAGGAACGCTTTGATGCGACTGTCGATGCCGGTCTGAATATCTTGAACGACATGATTGAAGCGGCAAAGAAGGAAGGGAAAACGGAGCTTCCCGCTGCCGATGCGTTCAAATTACACGACACATATGGCTTCCCGATTGATCTCACAATTGAACTTCTTCAGGAACAGGGAATGACTTCTGACCGCAACGGCTTTGACGCGCTGATTCAGGAACAGAAGGAACGTTCCCGCGAAGACCGCAAACGTATGGGTGATCTTGGTTGGGCGTCAGAAGATCTGGGGTTGGATAAGTCGCTGAGCACCGAATTCTGCGGCTATGATAATCTGGAAACAACAGCAAATGTTCTTGCCATTGTTGCAGAGGGAGAAAGCACCGACGCTGTCCGTGCTGGTGCAAAGCTGACGCTTGTACTGGACCGTACGCCGTTCTATGCGGAAATGGGTGGTCAGGTGCCGGATCATGGCATGATTTCCCACGGCGATTGTGAAATTGAAATCAACAATGTACAGAAGAGCGCCGACGGACGCATGTATCTGCATTCCGGCGTCGTGAAAAGTGGTGTGATCAGCCGCGGCGATACCGTTATCTGTAAGGTAGATAAAGAGCGGCGTCAGGCTATCTGCCGTTCGCATACGGCAACCCATCTGTTGCAGCAGGCGCTGCGCGACGTACTCGGCAGCCATGTCGAGCAGGCGGGTTCTTACACCGATGCAGATCATGTCCGCTTCGACTTTACGCATTTTGCTGCCATGACGCACGAAGAAATTGCGAAGGTGGAGAGTATTGTCAACAATGCCATTCTGGATGGCATGCAAGTCCGCACCGATGAAATGCCGATTGATGAGGCAAAGAAGCTGGGCGCAATGGCATTGTTCGGTGAAAAATATGGCGATATCGTCCGTGTTGTCCGTGCAGGCGATTACTCCATCGAATTCTGTGGTGGTACGCATCTGGACAACACTGCAAAGGCTGGCATGTTTAAAATTGTCAGCGAGGCGTCTGTTGCCGCAGGTGTTCGCCGCATAGAGGCGCTGACTGGTCGTGCATTCCTTCAGATGTTCGAGCAGCGTCAGCAAACCCTGGCAGAAATTGCGTCTGAACTGAAGACAACACCCAATGATGTCGTTGTCCGTGCAGGTCAGATGGTCGATGAGATGCGTGATCTGCGCCGCAATATTGAATCGCTGAATGGTCAGCTCGCGGAGATGAAATTGGTCGAGCTATTCAACCTGTCGCGCAATGTCCATGGCGTCAATGTACTTGCTGCCAAACTGGACGCAGAATCTCCGGAGGTCATGCGCACATTGGGCGATTTGATTAAGGAACGTGCGCCGAAAATGATTGCCGTTCTGGCAGTTATTACCGGTGAAAGCAAGGTGCAGTTGCTCTGTGTCTGTGGCAAGGAAGCGATGGCAGCAGGCGCACATGCGGGTAAGATCATCAAAGAAGTTGCGAAACTTTGCGGCGGCGGTGGTGGCGGACGTCCGGATTCCGCATCCGCAGGTGGCAAAAATCCGGCAAAATTGGAAGAGGCTCTTGAAGCAGTCAACAACATTGTCGATGCAATGTTGAAATAAATCGTATGGTGAAACCGATCCGGAAGGAGGATGTTTGATGGAAGATTGTCTGTTCTGTAAAATTATTGCAGGGGAAATCCCCTCCAAAAAGGTGTATGAGGACAATGATGTCTATGCATTTTATGACATCGCCCCGCAGGCGCCGACGCATTTCCTTGTGATCCCGAAGCAGCATATCCCGTCTGCGGCGGCAGTCACGTCAGAAAACAGCATGGTTGTGGCAAAATGCTTTGAAGCCATTGCCCGGATTGCAAAAGATATGGGTATGGAGAGCTTCCGCGTTGTTTCCAACATCGGTGCGCAGGCACAGCAGAGCGTATTCCACCTGCATTTTCATGTGTTGTCTGGTCGTGATATGACATGGCCGCCCGGCTGATCTGCTGATATCGGAACAAATGTATTGTGAGGTGGCGTCGCTATGTGGCGCCACCTTTTGCATTTTTAATGGGGGGATTGTCATGAAGAGACCGCTGATTTGGTTTTCCACGGCGTTTGCTGGTGGCTGTGGGTTAGCATTGTTCGGCGTATCTGTTCCATTTGTTGCAGCGGTTCTGGTTCTGCTTGCATCAGTCTTGGTCGGTAAGATGGTTTTTCAGGCGCTTCCAGTATGCGTGTTATTTGCAGGTCTCATTTGCGGCTTGATGTATACCACGGCATATCACAGATATATTATTGAACCGGTGTCTGAATTACAGGGGTTATCACAGCGCATGACGGTAACAGCGACTGGATACGCTGTGCAGTATGAGGACAGTCAACGCATCGCAGTTCGCGTTGATGGCTCTGCTATGGGGGTGAAAACAAATTTCCGCACATTGGCATATCTGCCTTTGACGGAGGAGGAAATCAAACCGGGCGATGCCATCACCGGGAAATTTGAATTTTATCATTCCGGTCTGCGGGAAGGGTTTGACCGCGAGAGTTATTACCGTTCACAGGGCTATTTTGTGCTGGCATCGGTGAATCGAGAGTCTGAAATCACCGTGACGCCGCCGGAGCGCCGACCACTTTCGTACTATCCCAAACAGTTTGCGCAACAATTGCGTGATGTGTTTGCCCAGCACGGCACCGAACGGCAGGCGTCATTCTGGAATGCATTGGTTACCGGAGACCGATCCGGTCTCACAACGGCAGACAAAGACCATCTGCGCAAGGCGGGGTTGTCACATGTCATCGCACTGTCCGGCTTACATGTCGGGTTTCTGGTTTCTTTGTTGTTGTTCATATGCGGAAAGAAAATTGGCACAGCGCTCGGAATTCCTGTGCTTATCGCATTTTATCTCATGGTTGGCTGGTCGCCGTCCGTTGTGCGCGCCTGTATCATGTATGGCATTTTATTGTTATCTTTCTGGGTCAAGCGGCAGAACGACAGCATGAATTCACTGTTTGCGGCGTTGCTGTTGATTTTGCTCATCTTGCCAGATTCACTGGCTTCCGTCAGCTTACAGCTCTCGTTTGCCGCAACATTCGGCATTCTTTGCTTTGCGTCACGTGTACGATATCAGTTGGCACTGCCAAAACGCGTACCCAATCCGGTCAGGCGCATGTATGCAGTGCTGATGAACACCATCGTGTGCACGATCAGTTCGACTGTAATCACTGCACCGATTTTACTCTATCATTTCGGTTATCTGTCCGTATTTTCCGCTTTGTCCAATGTGCTTGCATTGTGGGCAGTATCGCTCGTGTTCCCGCTGTTGTTTGCGGGCGGAATTGCAGGACTTTTTGCACCGAAAGTGACCGCTGTATTGCTGATGCCCGCCGGTGCACTGACCGATTATATTTTATGGGTGAGTGATGGCACAGCGGATATTCCATATGGACTGTTATATTGCGAAAACCATGTCGATTTCTGCGTCGCCGTTTTGTTCAGCGCCCTTGCTGCGCTGCTGTTGTGGAAAGGAAATCGGATTTTGCTTGCGGCAGGGCTTCCATTGGTTGTGTTGACTGTTGCTGGAATCAGTATCTGGCGCGGTACAGCGGCACAAAATAACCTGCGTATTTCTGTGCTGCCGGAGGGCAGCGGGCAGGCGATTGTTGTTTCCTGCGGAGAACAGGCTGCCCTCATCGATTGCAGCGGTTCCGGTTATCACAATGCAGCGGAAGATGTTGTGGCATATCTGGATTGGTATGGCATCGATTCGCTTGACCTGGTTATTATCACATCGGTAGATCTCGGACATGCACGCAATGTGAGCCAATTGTTCCGTGAAGTGCCGATAGGGCGTGTGATTTTACCGCAGAAAAACCGCGAAAACAAGGAGCCATATCCTGAAGTGATACAGACGTTGGAAGCACTGGATATTTCATATCAAAAGCTGGCGCCGGAATCAGAGACCGCAGTGGGTGATACGTCCCTCGGGTTGTCAATTCTCGGTATCATTGAGCGCAAGCTGGTTGTGCGAATCAAATCTGACGATCAGGATATTGTGACCGTACATGCGCTGACGCAGAACATGTTGCTGGAACTGACCGACCAGATGCCATTGGACTGTGATACGTTGCTGGTATCCGGTGGATTTTCTGACGAGACCGAGAAATTGGAAGAACTGCTGCGCCGCATTGCGCCCACACAGATTGTGGTACAAAGCGGCTGGAAGAGCGGTACCGACTACGGTGGGATTCCGATCATCAACCCGTATTACACAGGGCAGATTGACTGGGAGATCGAACGGGATTAAGATAGAAAGGAAGGGAGGCGTGTTATGCCGAAGAAACCGACAAAGGCTGACGGAGTACAGCAATTAAAGCAAGACCTGAAAAATCACACCGTCGGTTCGTTGTATCTGATTGGCGGGGAAGAGAGTTATCTCAAGGAGCACTATCTCACCGCACTGGAAAGGGAGGTTGTAGACGAAAGCTTTCGCGATTTCAATTATGATGTATTTGAAGGGGCTTCTCTGACGGCTGAACGGCTGATGGAAGCGGTGGACAGTTATCCAGCTATGGCAGAGCGGCGCATGGTAGTTGTCAAAGATTTGGATGTGTACAAGCCTCCCGCCGCGCTCAAGGAGGAACTTCCCAAAATTCTGGCTGATTTACCCGATTATATATGTCTCGTTTTTTATTATGATATCGTTTCGATGAAGCCGGATAAGCGCACCAAACTGCACAGTATTATCACAAAAAACGGTTGTATTGCCGATTTTTCGCATTTGGAGCGGCATGACTTGATTCCCTGGATCAAGCGGCATGCAAAAGATGCGGGTAAGGGGATCGACACCGATACGTGTGATTATCTGTTGTTTTTGTGCGGCACATCGATGACCAATCTGACGTCGGAAATCGAAAAAGCATGTGCCCACAGCGCCACAGATCAAGTGAAGCGCAAGGATATCGATGCCGTTTGCACAAAGGTTCTGGATGCAGTCACATTCGATCTGACCGATGCGATTGCTGCCCAGCGGTTTGACCGGGCATTGGGGTTGGTCAATGATCTGATTGCACAGAAAAATGAGCCGATTGTACTGCTTGCGGCGATTGCACGTCATATCCAACGCCTGTATGCTGCAAATTTAGCAATGCAGGCGCACAAAAGTGATAAGGAACTGATGGACCTGCTCGGCAGCAAATCGACGTATTATGTACGAAAAATGCGCGATTCAGCCGCGCGTCTGGATACGAAATGGCTGCGCCGAACATTGCTGCTGTGTGGTGAGAGTGATGTGGAGATGAAATCGGCAGGCGTTGACAGACAGAAGGTGTTGGAGTTGATGCTGCTGCAGATGGCGGCAAATTTTGGAGAAAAGGCGGTGAGGTGATGATTCACATCCGCGAAGCGATTGTGGTGGAAGGGCGCTATGATGTGAATAAAATCAAACAGATGGTCGATACCATTGTGATTGAAACCGGTGGGTTTGCGATTTTTAATAACAGTGAAAAGCTTTCACTGATCCGCCGCATCGCGGCGGAACGTGGCATTCTCGTACTGACCGACAGCGACGGCGCAGGATTTGTCATCCGGAATTATTTACGCGGTGCAATTCCAAAAGAACAGGTGCGCCATGCCTATATTCCGCAGATTGCAGGCAAGGAACGCCGCAAAGTACATGGCTCCAAAGAGGGCACGTTGGGTGTGGAAGGCGTGCCGGATGAAGTGATCTTGCAGGCGCTCGAACGAGCTGGCGTGGAATGTCTGCCTGAGGCAGATGACAAGCCGAAAATTACCAAGGCGGATTTCTATGCGTGGGGGCTGTCGGGCGTGCCGGGCAGCGATACGAGACGGAAAAAACTGCTGCGCATGCTTGACCTGCCACAGCATATGACAGCCAATGCATTGCTGGAATTTATTAACGCGATTGCGGATTACGATGAAGTCAGGCAAAAAATCGAAGAATTGTCGCGAGTGGAAGACAGTTTGAAATAAATTTTCCAACATATATAGAATAATATGAATGATATTATGCTTTATGTTGATATATTCACAAAAAATTCAAAGATTTATGCCCCAACTGTGACACAAGTGTGCGCTGCGGGATGGATGCTTTTGGTGTAGTAAAATTACAGGAGCATAGTATGAGAAGAGATCAAACGATTCTATTTCAAATTCGTAGCTGTTATGCACAGCTGCGTCCGTCAGAGCAAAGGGCGGCAGATTATATCCAATCGAATATCCAGCAGCTTGCAGACCTGTCGCTGGCGAATGTGGCGGAACAGGCAGGTGTCAGCCAACCCACTGTTTTGCGTTTACTGCGTGCATTGGGGTATGATGGATACAGGGATTTTCAGCGCGCACTGCTGCGTGAACAGGCGCTGAATCAACCGGAGCCGCCGTCGCTGATGTACGGTTACCAGCTCTCCCGGAACGACCCGGTTGCCAGCGTGCCAGCTCGTATTGTTGCGACAACCATTCAAAGCCTGGAAACCATGCTGCAAAATATTTCGGGACAGGATATCGAACGCATTGTAGATACCATCCGCCGCGCGCACAGGATTGCGATTTTTGGCGTGGAAAATTCGCTTGTTACAGCCAGAGACCTGAGCACAAAGCTGTTGTATCTGGGCCTTCCGTGCGTGTGCTATGACGATTATTATTTACAGAAAATTCTTGCTGGTTCACTTGGCGAGCAGGATATTGCCATTGGCATTTCATATTCCGGGCGCTCCCGCGATACGGTGGAGATCATGCAGGCAGCAAAGCAGGTGGGTGCGCAGACAGTGGTTATCACAAATTTCCAACAGTCCCCCATTGCACAGTACGGCAACATTGTCCTGTGCGGCTCTAATGAACAGTTGCTCTATGGCGATGCCATTTTTTCACGAACCACACAGCTTGCAATTGTAGACATGATTTACTGGGGTGTCATTTTGAGCGATTATGAATATTATGCCAATATTCTCGATCAGAACAGCAGACTGATGCGGGACAAGGCCTATCCGGAATAGATAACCATATGACGAAAGAATGCGAAACTTTTTGTAGCGTTATTACAAGAAGTTTCGCATTTTTTTGCATTGTTTTACATTTTTTATACAGATATTTTGCTAAATCATGATAGCTGAATCAGAGCACGGTTCGGTATAATAAACGCGTATTCGGACAAAACATCAGTTATTTTGAGAAAGGAACAGTCTCATGCTAGAACTTAATCATGTCAGCAAATCATATGACGGAACCCCGATTCTACGGGATATCTCGATTCAGGTAGAAGAAGGAGAAATCGTATCCATTCTTGGTCCTTCCGGCTGCGGAAAAACCACGCTGCTCAATTTGATTCTCGGTATTACCGATGCTTCCAGTGGGCAAATTTTCTATAATGGAACGGATATTACCGATCTTCCAATGGAAAAGCGGGGCTTTAATATCGTTTTTCAGGATTACGCGTTGTTTCCCAATCTCAATGTATATAAGAATATTACGTACGGTTTAAAGAACAAGCCTCAGATTTCGTCGAAGCAAGAAGTGGAAGACTTGATTGACTTGCTTGGTCTGCGTGAGCATCTGTACAAACGCATCGATCAACTCTCTGGCGGACAGAAGCAGCGCGTCGCGCTCGCCCGTACAATGGTTATGAAACCGAAGATTCTGTTGTTAGACGAACCGCTCAGCGCGTTGGACGGTGTCATCAAGGAATCCATCAAGGATCGCATCAAGACGATTGCAAAGGAATTTAAACTGACCACCATCATTGTCACGCATGATCCGGAGGAAGCGCTTACGCTGTCCGATCGTGTACTCATCATTGAAAAGGGACAAATTTCCCAGTATGCAAAGCCGGATGAAATCATTCACACACCGAAGAATAACTTTGTGCGCAAATTTATTTTGAATCAGTTGGAAATCAAGCGTAACAACATTTATACGCTGTTTGGGGACCGTGAACTTCAGGCTGCTGCGCTGTAATGTGGGAACAATGAAACAGAAAAATATAGAGATTAAAGCGATATTCATCGGTGTACTCGCAGTATTTGCCGTTTTCCTGTTTATACCAGTTGTCCGCCTGCTCGGAAAGTCCTTTTGGGAAGATGGCATAACACTGACACATTATGCTGAAGTGTTTGCACAGCGCGGTTTCCTGACAGCATTGCGCAACAGTTTTGTGGTATCTGCGGCTGCGGCGCTGATTTCAACCGTACTGGCTTTTATTGTGACATATACAATCAGCTATACCAATGTACCCAAACCGTTGAAAAAGTTGTTTTATGGTGTTTCAACGCTGCCAATGTTCCTGCCAACCATTACATATGGATTTGCCATTATCTATTCCTTTGGCAAACAGGGACTGCTGACTCGTCTGTTTGGGCGTCAATTGTTTGACATTTATGGTTTTGGTGGACTGTTGCTGGGCTATGTCATTTACACATTGCCGGTTGCATTCATGTTGATTTTCAACACAGTCGCGTACATTGACAAAAAGACCATCATTGTATCGCGTGCAATGGGGGATCGTACACTTTCCACCTTTTGGATTGCGATCCTTCGTCCCATGCTCGGTACGCTGGCGGCTGCATTTATCCAGGCATTTTTTCTATGCTTTACAGATTTCGGTATTCCGGCATCCGTTGGCGGGCAATACCAGGTGATCGCGAGTGTCTTGTATGACCAAATGCTTGGCAGTGTGCCGGACTTTGCAAAAGGCGCTGTTGTCGCAATGGTTATGTTGCTGCCGTCGATCATCAGCATTGTGTTGTTACAGTATTTGGAACGCTTTAACATTCGTTATAACCGCATTTCTGATGCGGAAGTACGGCACAATCCCGTGCGGGATACCGTTTGGGGTGTGTCCAGTGCGCTGCTTACAGTTGCAGTTCTCGCCATTTTTGCGGTTATTTTTGTCGTATCTTTTGTCGAGGACTGGCCATATCGGCTGGGCGTGACATTGGAACATATCACGGATGTATTTTCTGACCCGGATCTGTTTGGTGTCTACCGCAATTCGTTGATAGTGGCTCTGGTGACAGCATTGTTCGGTGCGTTGCTGGTATATGGTGCGGCTCTGGTGACGGCGCGCAGTACGCTGGATTCACGCTGCAAGCATGCCATCGAAGGCATTGCATTGGTGACCAATACCATCCCGGGTATGGTACTCGGTCTTGCATTTCTGTTCACATTTTCCGGCACACCATTGCAAAACACGTTTCCTCTTATCATTGTATGTAACATCGTACATTTCTTCTCCACGCCATATTTGATGATGAAAAACTCACTGGCGAAAATGAATGCTTCGTGGGAGACCACGGCGATGCTCATGGGCGATACCTGGGTAAAGACCATTGTCCGTGTGGTCACGCCCAATGCCGTATCAACGCTCATCGAAGTCTTCAGCTATTATTTTGTCAACGCTATGGTGACGGTAAGTGCGGTTATCTTTATTGCAGGCGCACGCACAATGGTTATCACAACAAAGATCAAGGAACTGCAATATTACAACAAGTTCAACGAGGTGTTTGTACTCTCCCTGTTGATCCTTATCACAAACTTGCTGGCAAAAGCATTGTTTCGCTGGCTTGCAAATAAAAAATTACAGACCAAGAAGTAAAAAGGAGTAAGAATCATGCATTTGTTGAAACGTACTGCGGCGGTATGCGCCGCATCTGCGCTGTCCCTTTCCCTGCTGCTCACCGGCTGTGGCAGTTCAGATGACAAAGTATATATTTATTCCAATGCAGATGACGAGGCGATCACTGCAATGGAACATGCGCTGGATGAAAACGGCTACAAAGGGCAATATGTGCTGCAATCATTCGGTACTTCTGAGTTGGGTGGCAAGCTGATGGCAGAGGGTACCAATCTGGAAGCTGATCTCATCACCATGAGTACATTTTACATTGAGAGTGCACAGGAAGAAAATGAGATGTTCCTGTCGCTGGATTTCCCGGTCAATACGTTGGATGAATTCCCGGAATACTGTGCGCCGATCACGTCACAGGAGGGTGCGCTGATCGTCAATACTGAGGTGATGGCAGAGAACAATCTGGCCATGCCGGAATCTATTGCAGACCTCGCAAACGAAGAATATAAGGATATGATTTCTGTCACAGATATCCAGTCCTCTTCTACCGCATGGTTATTGCTTCAGGCGCTCATCTCTCAATATGGAGAAGAGCAGGCAAAAGAGATTTTAACTGGTATTTATGAAAATGCGGGAGATCACATCGAGGATTCCGGTTCTGGTCCGCTCAAGCAAGTGCGTGCCGGTGAAGTAGCCATTGGATTCGGGCTTCGCCATCAGGCAGTTGCCGACAAGGCAGACGGATTGCCGATCGACTATATCGATCCGACGGAAGGCAATTTCTCTCTGACGGAATCGGTTGCCGTACTTGATAAAGGTGATAAGACCAACGAAAAGGCTATGGAAATGGCGCAATGCATCATTGAAAACGCACGTGAAGAACTGCAAACAACCTATCCGAACGCATTGTATGAAGGTGAAAGCACCGATGCTGAAAACAAATCTGCAAATCCGAAGGTATTTCCAGAAAAACTGACCATAGACCTGCTCCAGCAGCATCAGGAGCTGTCTGAAAGCTGCAAGCCGGAAGTCTAAAGAAAATAACAAAAAAGGAGATACGATGTAAAATGGATTCCTATAAACTGCTCACCCCCGGACCGCTCACCACAACTGAAACTGTGAAGCGTGAAATGCTGTTTGACCACTGTACATGGGATGATGATTATAAACAAATCACCCAAAAAATTCGCACAAAGTTACTTGCGTTGGCACATGTGTCTGAGCCGGAATATACCGCTGTCCTGATGCAGGGCAGTGGAACATTCGGAGTTGAATCCGTCCTGACTAGCGTAATCGGGAAGGATGATTGTTTGCTGATTGTAGTAAACGGTGCATATGGAAAGCGCATGACGCAGATTGCGGAGCACGCGGGTTTGAATTATCTGACCTATATTCAGCAGGACAACCTGATACCGGATGCGAAAGAAATTCAGGTGATACTCGACCAACACCCCGAAATCACACATGTTTCCATGGTGCACAGCGAGACCACTTCCGGTATCCTGAATGACCTTTCTTCTGTTGCAGCGGTGGTGAAGCAAGCGGGAAAGACATTCATTGTCGATGCGATGAGCAGTTTCGGCGGCATTGATATCGCAGTCGGTGATCTCGGCATCGATTTTCTCGTGAGCAGTGCGAATAAATGCATTCAGGGTGTACCGGGCTTTTCCTTTATTATTGCAAACCGGGAGAAGCTCATTGCCAGTGAAGGCAAGGCGCGCAGTTTATCCCTTGACCTGTATGACCAGTGGAAGACGATGGAAAAGGATGGAAAATGGCGTTTCACTTCACCAACCCACGTTGTGCTGGCTTTTTCTAAGGCGATGGATGAACTGGACGAAGAGGGAGGCATCCCGGCGCGTGCACATCGGTATGATGAAAATAATCAGCTTTTGATTGCGCGTATGCGACAGCTTGGTTTCAAACCGTATCTTGCCCCGGACGTGCAGGGTCCGATCATCACGACATTTTTCTATCCGGAAGGACATGCCTTTACCTTCCAGCAAATGTATGCGTTCATCAAGCGCAATGGATATGCGATTTATCCTGGCAAGGTGATGGACGCCGATACGTTCCGCATTGGCAATATCGGTGAAATCTACCCAGAAGATATCGAACGGTTATATGAAATTATGCAGGATTTTCTGAAGGAGGTTCAGGCATGAGATTTGATGCGGTGATTTTAGATTGGGCTGGAACAACTGTGGATTATGGCTGCTTTGCACCGGTGCATGCCTTTGACAGAGCCTTTCGTACAGCTGGAATAGAAGCAACCATGGATGAAATCCGTGCGCCGATGGGGATGCTCAAGCGCGACCATATCCGCACAATGCTGGAAATGCCGAGGCTGACACAACTTTGGCAAAGTGTTTATCAGAGACCATATAATGATGCGGATATTGAGACAGTTTATGCGTATTTTGAACAGAAATTGATGGAAACTCTTGCAGAATATGCGGCGCCAAAGCCGGGGGTTGTACAGACCGTCTCACAATTGCGCGAGATGGGTTTGCGTATCGGATCGACGACTGGTTATACCGATCGTATGATGGCAGTTATCGTGCCACGGGCAGCGGAACAGGGATATACTCCAGATGCATGGTTTAGTCCGGATTCCACTGGCGGCATGGGACGTCCGTATCCATATATGATTTATCGCAATATGGAGAAATTTCGCATTATTGATGTACGTCGCGTGGTGAAGGTGGGTGACACAGCATCCGATATCCGGGAAGGAAAGCATGCAGGCGCTGTTTCGATCGGCGTGCTGGAGGGGAGATCCGCAATGGGATTGACTGAATCGGAATATCAGGCATTGTCCGCACAGCAAAAAGAGGAAGCTTGTGCACAGGCGCGAAAGATTTTTATGGATGCCGGCGCTGACGATGTTATACAAAATATTTCGGAATTGCCCGAATGGATCAAACAGTATCGATAAATGGTTGAATCGCTTATAAAACAGGTCAGAGCAGCGGGGTTCTGACCTGTTTTTATATTTATATCACGAGTTATACCGCAGTGGATCCGGTTGTGGTTGAGAGATTTTACACTTGACAATAGAAACTTTGTGTATGTATGATAATAAAAACTTATTTTGTCAATTGGTCAACATGGATGTAGGAGGGTGCGATCAATGAAACGTGGCTATCACAGCACGCAGAGCAAATATTTTAATACGATACCGAGGTCTGAATTTTTGGGTATTGCGCTGGGCTTCGCAATCGGCATGTTTCTTACCGGTCTGTTTCGTCTGGACAGCACCGTACTGGAGATTGTCGGTGCAGGAATTGGCTTTGCAGTGGGTTATTGGATTGACGGGAAATATTTTGCGGAGAAAGATATTCCGGTAGAGCAGATCGAAGCGAAAACCGAAGAAACTGAAGACCATGCGGAACAATCCTGATACAATGGGGAAACGGACGGAGAAGGGACGTACAGGAAATGAGTGACTTCAGCCAAAGAACGGAACAGTTTTTCCGGCAGGCAGCGCGGCAATATGAGCCGCCATTCCAAACGCAATATGAGGTGGAATGCTGCGGAAAGATATTTCCGATGGTTACGGGATATGAAAAGCGGGATTCGCGTTATCTGTTTGGTATCAAATCCAGTGTTTTCAAGGATAGCTTGTGCGGAGGGCGATGTTTTTTTGACTGTTGTGAGGAACTCACAGATGTATGGTTGGAACAATATGTAAGACTATTTCGCAGGATTCAGGATGAATGCGTACCGTCGGCAGATCCGTCGCATGAGTATACACTGATTGGTTTTGTGCTTTGCACAAATCGAGTTGAGCAGCGGATACAGCGTAAAATCAAGCGGCTCAACGATTATCGTCAGTACAAAAACGACGGATATGGCTGGAGTGCACTGCGTATATGCGTTGTCGATCTGTCAGAAAAACGGTATTATTGCAATGCCATGGGCAAAGGCATTGTAGAGTGCCTGACACGGGATATCGCGTCGCAGCGCAAGGAAAAGTTTGGACTGTTTTGACAGCAGATGTTGCTGGACAGAGCAAAACAGCACAGTTGATACATGGGATTGTCTCACAAATTGAACAGAACGAGACAATCTTTTTTATCCGCAGTTTGTTTGAATTGATAACAGTCGGACCATACGTTGCGTCTGATTCAACCGTACAATGCGATTGTGACTTGTGAAATTCTGCCAGAAAATTGCGAAAAGATGCTGACATTTTCATAGTGTGTTGACAAACACCAAAAATTGTGTTAAAAAATAAATTGTGTAAAAAAGCACAAGTTGAGGTGGTTTCTGTGCCGAAAAAAGTGACGATCAATATGGTAGCGAAACAGGCAGGTGTGTCGCGCGGCACGGTCGATCGTGTCCTCAATCAGCGTCCGCATGTCAAACCGGAGCTGCATGAGCGCATTGTCAAAGCAATGAAAGAACTGGGATATGTCCCACCGCGCGAGGATCAGGCAAAAGCCCTTGGGCTTGAAGTGCCTTCGTTACAACCGTTTGTGCTTGGTGTGCTGCTCTCCAATGAAAAAGGACATTTCCGCAGTGAGATTATGCGCGGGATTCGGGATGTACAGGCGTTGCTTGCGGATTATTCCATTGAGGTTTTGATTGAAGAGTGTGAAACCAATTTGCCCAGCGAAACACTGGAATGTATCGATCATTTGCTTGAGCAGGGTGTCTGCGGTATTGCGATATGCGCCATAGATCATGTCAAAATAGCAGAGAAAATCGACGAGTTATACGAGAAAAATATCCCTGTTGTCACATTCAATTCAGATATTTCCAACTGCAAGCGGCTTTGCTTTGTCGGTGAGGATGTGGTGAGTGGAGGTCGTGTGGCGGGAGAATTGGTGTCCAAATACATTGGTCCGGACGATACGCTTCTTGTTGCAATTGGAAATCCGGAATTCAACGGTCATCGTCTGCGCTTGCAAGGCTTTTGTGAACGGATTTATGAAAAAGGCTTCAGTGGGGGACAGATGGAACTGATTGAAACGTATAATGATTATTCTCTCACCTATCGAAAGGTGAAGGAAGTGTTGGAGCGTGTACCGGATATTCGGGCGATTTATATGGCCAATCACAGTGTAACTGGTTGTGTAGATGCCATTTATGAAGTCGGACGCGAGAAGGAAATTTTTGTAGTCAGCCATGACTTGACGGATTCTACCAAGCGGCTGCTGAAAAGCGGAGATATCGACTTTACGATTGCACAGGATATTTACCATCAAGGATACCGCCCGCTTTGGGTTCTGCGGAATTATGTGCAGAAGCACATAGAGCCGTATGATGAAACAGATAAAACCTCGATTGATATCATTTGTTCAGAAAATTTGAGCACATTCACGTGATTCGGGGATAGAATAACAGATTTAGACAGGAACCAACGGACAGGTTCCTGTTTTTTTGCCTGAAATTGTGCATTATAGCAGTATGTGCATGTGCACGCAACTGATTTTTGTCAGGAAGATAGGATAATATGTGCAAAATACACAAAAAACAGAGAAAAAAATGTATGGACAAGGCAGGGGATTGTGCGGAAAGGTACGTAAAATCAAAAAAATAAAGGAAAATAGAAAGCACAGAAAAGCACAATATTTGCACAATTTATAATTTATTCTAATTTTCATAACTTTTTTGCCGGTGACTGGCGTTGACTTCGACAAAAATGTGTGATATAAAATAATTGTGCTAAGAAACACAATAAAAGCAAGGAGCACAGTTTGACGAATGGTACGTGTCACAATTCAGATGATTGCAGAAAGATCGGGTGTTTCACGCGGAACGGTCGATCGTGTACTGCACAACCGACCCAATGTAAAGCCCGAAGTTCGAGAGCATGTACTGAAAACAGCCAGGGAATTGGGCTATATTGCTTCTCCTAAATTCGGACAGGATCTTGTAAAACGCATTGGCATTTTGTTTCCCGGCAGCGGATGGTTTGACGCAAATTTGAGGCGGGAATGGTTGCGAGGTGTGAATGACGCCAGGCGGATGATTGAACCGATTGGATTTACCGTCGATGTGGTTGAATGCGAAACGGATTTGCCCAATGAATTTGTCGATCGGATCAGTGAAATGAGAGAACAGGGGATCGGTGGCATTGCCCTTTGTGTGAAGAACAGTCCAATGATTCAGCGCTTGATTCTGGAACTGACCTGTGCGGGCATTCCGGTTATTACATATAACAGCGATATTCCAAACAGTGGACGAACCTGTTTTATCGGGCAGGATCCCTATCAAAGCGGCAGAGTTGCCGCCGACTTGATCATAAAAGCGCTAAAGGGACAAGATGAAGTGCTGGTGGTAGCAGGTAATCTGGAAATTGATGGACACAAACAACGTGTGCAGGGATTTTGTGATAAGTGCCGGGAAGTTGGGATTTCTTCTTATCGGATCACGATTATCGAAAGTTTTAACGAATATCTGCTCACATATGAAAAAGTTGGCGAGGTTCTGGAAAAACAAAAGCGTTTGTCTGCCATCTATATGGCGAATGAAAATATTGTGGCATGCACAGAGGCGGTCGCCGTCAGCGGGCGGACGGATCGGATTATGATAGTGGGCAATGACCTCACGGTTGAAACCAAGAGGCTGTTGGCGGAGGGACGTATCGATTTTATTATTAAACAGGATATCTATTGGCAGGGATATCAGCCGGTGATCCTGTTAAAAAACCTCATTTTATCACCGGAAATTCCGGTAGAACCCATTTCATTCACAGAAATCAGTGTTGTCAATTCAGAAAATATGGGATAATATCTATCCTTATATATATATATCGTTTTTCAGCAATCATTTATAATATGATAAATTTTGGAAAAGGAGATTTATTATGAAAGTAGGAATTATTGGTGCAGGACGCATCGGAAAGGTTCATGCGAAGAATATTTCCATGTTTGTCCCTGAAATGGAGATTCAAACGATTGCAGATCCGTTTGCAAACGACGCGACACGGGAGTTTGCGGCACAATGCCATATCCCGAATGTATCCAACGATCCGGCAGATATTCTGAATGATCCGGAGATTGAAGCTGTTTTGATCTGTTCTTCTACCGACACACACTCTCATTTCATCATTGAGGCGGCAAAAGCAAAGAAACATATTTTCTGCGAGAAGCCGATTGATTATGATCTGAACAAAGTTCATGAGGCAATCAATGCGGCAAAACAAGCAGGCGTCAAGCTGCAAATTGGATTCTGCCGCCGTTTCGATCACAATCACCGTGCCGTATATGACATGGTTCAGAGCGGTAAAGTTGGCAAGGTCAATATCATCAAGGTATCTTCCCGTGACCCGGAGCCACCTCCGGTATCCTATGTCAAGGTTTCTGGCGGAATCTTCTACGATATGATGATTCATGACTTTGACATGGTTCGTTTTCTGGCAGGTTCTGAAGTAACCGAGGTCAGTGCATACGGTTCTGTTCTGGTTGATCCTGGTATCGGTGAAGCAGGCGATGTAGATACCGCAGTTGTCACGCTCAAATTTGAGAACGGTGCAATTGGTATCATCGATAATTCCCGTAAGGCAGTTTATGGCTACGACCAGCGTGTGGAAGTTTTTGGTTCGGAAGGCTGTGCACAGGATGAAAATGATATCCCATCTACCGCGATCTTGTCCACTGCGGACGGTACAACCTATGGAACAGCATATAAAGTAATGTGGGATCGCTACACAGGAGCGTTTGTCTCTGAAATGAAGGCATTTGCAGATGCTGTTATCCATGATACCGAAACCCCGGTAACCGGTGAGGACGGCTTGTATCCGGTTTTGATGGCAGCCGCTGCAACCAAGTCCCTCAAAGAAGGACGTCCAGTTAAGATTTCGGAGGTGGAATGAGATGTCTTTGAGAAAATGTGCATGCATTGATACCTTATATACCGAATTGCCGTGGCTGGAACGTTTTCAGGCGGCAAAAGAAGATGGTTTTGAAGCTGTAGAATTCTGGGATTGGCGCATTCGCGATTTGGATGCGACTCGTGAAGCCGCACAAAAAGCAGGCATTGCGATTTCTGGGTTTAATGGCGATGCAGATTATTCCCTGGTCGATCCAACGCACAAAGAGAAATATATCGATTATCTCAAACAGTCGATTGCAGCAGCAAAGAAAGTTGGCGCTTCGAGTGTAACCATCCATTCCAACGCATTGGGAGACGGCGGTATAGTTGTCGATCACTATGACAACTTGTCCCATACTGTGAAGTTGTGTTCGATGTATGACATGCTACTGGAATGCGCAAGGCTGGCCGAAGCGGAAGAAATAAACCTCAATCTGGAGGCGCTGAATATCACGACAGATCATGTCGGTAATTTCCTCAAAACCACACAGATGGGGGCAGAAATTTGCCGTTTGATTGGTTCTCCGCGCCTCAAGTTGCTGTATGACGTCTATCATATGCAGATCAATGAAGGTTGTATCTGTGATACCATCAGCAAGTACAGCGATCAGTTTGGTCATATCCACGTAGCGGATGCACCGGGACGTCATGAGCCGGGTACCGGCGAGATCAATTACAAAAAAGTCATCCGTCATCTGGAAGCTTGTGGTTATACCGGACGTATTGGATATGAGCTGTTCCCATTGACAGATACCGAGACAGCTGTCAAAGCAATCATGGAAAACTGCTGAGTTTATCTATTGAAACAACCGGAGGGAATTTCCTTCTGATGTTTTTAAATAGAACAGAAGAAAAGAAGTAAAGGAGAAACAAGGTATGTTGAAAAAAAGATTGATGGCCATGCTGATGGCAGGCGTACTGGCAACTACGCTGACCGCATGTGGCGGCAGTTCTTCTGACAACAACGGCTCTGGCAGCGCAGGAGAAGATGGAGATATCAAAATCAGGTTTATCATGAAGACACTGGCTTCTGAACACTGGCAGTTGATGAAAGCCGGAGCGGAAGCTGCGGCAGAAGATTTGGGGGTTGCGGTAGATATCACGGGTCCCCCGTCCGAGACCTCCTATGACGAGCAGCAGAATCAGATCGAAACTGCCCTTGCCAGTGATTATGATGCATACTGCATTGCTCCGCTGCAATCGGATCTGGTTGCAAACCTGATTGCAGGTCAGACCACTCCGATCATTGCAGTTGATACCGATATCGATGCACCGGAGGTTATCTCCTTTGTCGGTACGGGCAATGAGAATGCTGCCAAGGCTGGCGCAGAAGCTGCTGTAGAGCTTGCCAAAGAGGCTGGATGGGAAGAAATTACCTGCATTGAAATCGCAGGCGTTCAGGGTGATGCAACCAATACGGCTCGTATGACCGGCTATCAGAAGGGCATCGAGGAGAGTGGTGGCACATTCCTGGCAGATGAGGTTCAGTATGCAGATGCAGTTGCAGACAAGGCTGTTAACGCGATGGAAGCAATTATGCAGACACATCCGGAAGGTGTCGCTATTATCTGTGCAAACAACGATGACATGGCGGTTGCAGCAGCCCGTACCGCGCAGGAATCGGGAAATGAAAATTATGCAAATACTATTTTCCTCGGCTTTGATGGACAGATTACAGCTTGTCAGTCCATTCTGGATGGTCAGTTGACGTTGACCGCTGCACAGCAGGCATATGAAATGGGCTATATGGCAGTTGAAACGGCAAAGAAGGCAGCCGAAGGCGAAGAAGTTGATGAGGTTGTTGACTCTGGTACTGAAATTGTCACCGAGGATAATGCACAGGAACGCATTGACAGACTGAACGGTTATCTCGGAGAGTAAGATATTTGATTGTGCGTGATCTGTGGCGGTAGCGCTGGAAATCATGTACATAGGAAAGTGAATATGGAACAGGTGCAAACCACCTGTTCCATTTTACACAACCGATGTAACGGAGAAAAGGGTGAACTGTCAATGAGTGAGTATATAGTAGAACTGCGCAACGCAAGAAAATGTTTCCCGGGCGTAGTTGCGCTTGATAAGATGCAGCTTGCGGTCAAACCCGGTGAAATCCTCGGTCTAATCGGCGAAAATGGTGCAGGTAAGTCTACATTGATCAAAGTACTTACCGGTGTCCACCAGCCGGATGAGGGTGAGATTTATGTCAATGGTGAGCGGAAGGTTTTCCGAAATCCCAATGAATCCGCAGCGGCAGGCATTGCCTGTGTCTATCAGGAACTGAATATTGAAAAACTGCTCAGTATTACAGATAATATCTTTATCAATAAATGGATAAAGGGAAAAAATGGTCTGTTGGACTATAAGGCCATGCATAAAAAAGCAAAAGAAGTTATGGCATCCCTCGGACAGGATGTTGATCCCGAGAAGCCGGCCGGTTCTTTCGGCATGGGTGTTCAACAGATGATTGAGATTGCGAAAGCAGTTTTGATCGATGCAAAAATGATTATTATGGATGAGCCGACCTCTTCACTCGGTGAAAAAGAGGTTGCTCAGTTGATGAAAACATGTCGTGAACTGCGGGATCGCGGGATCGGTATTGTATTTGTATCTCACAAGCTGGAAGAATTGTTTGAACTGTGTGACCGTGTCACTGTCATTCGTGATGGTCAGTATATCGACACACGCGACATTGCGGATTGGACAAATGATTCATTGATTTCTGCCATGGTTGGTCGTACATTGGATAACCTGTTCCCAAAAGAATTCGGCAAAAAGGGTGATGTTGCTCTCAAGGTTGAAGGATTGGAAGAAGGCGGCGTACTGTTTGGTGTCGATTTTGAAGCGTATAACGGTCAGATTTTGGGATTTGCCGGACTGGTCGGCGCAGGTCGCACAGAAACCATGCGTGCTATCTTTGGTGCAGATCCGATTGACGGGGGAAAGATCTTTGTTCATGGCAAGGAAGTCCATATCAGGAATCCCAGGCAGGCGATTAAAGAAGGCATTGCATTCCTCACAGAGGATCGAAAGGGACAGGGTCTCGTGCTGGCGCAGACCATCCGTACTAATTTGATTCTCGCAAATATGAAGGGGTTTCAGACCGGATTGTTCCTGAATGAGAAAAAAATTGAGGAGAAAGGTCAGGAAAATATCAATTCCCTTCGTATCAAGACACCGTCTATTGATGAAATTGTGGGACAGTTGTCCGGCGGCAATCAGCAGAAGGTGGTCATTGGCAAGTGGGTCAACACCAATGCGGACATTTTTATCTTTGATGAGCCGACACGAGGCATTGATGTCGGTGCAAAAATCGAAGTATACAATGTCATGAACCGTCTTGTCAAGGAAGGCAAATGTGTCATCATGGTTTCGTCTGAAATGCCGGAAATTCTCGGTATGTCTGATCGTGTTGTTGTTATGCGCGGCGGCAAAGTGATGGCAACAGTAGATCGTGGCAGCAAACACTTTAACCAGGAAAGCCTGATGAAGGCAGCATGGGGAGGTACGTTAGATGAATAAGAAAAAGAAATTAAATGGTAATTCTGTTCTCGGTACATTGGCTGCATTGATTATTTTGTGTGTTGTACTGACAATTTGCAGCGATAAATTCCTTACATATAGCAACTTGATGTCTGTTTTGAAACAGACTACATTTACAGCATTGCTGGCATGTGGTATGCTGCTTTGCTTGATTACCGCAGGTATTGACCTTTCCGTTGGCGCAAATGCAACATTCTGTGCTTGTGTCATGGGCATGATGGTCAAGGCGAATATTACCAATCCAGTTGTGCTGCTGGTGGTTGCACTGGCTGTCGGCACGTTGATCGGTCTGGTTAACGGCTTGTTGCTGACCCGTCTGCATCTGCCGCATCCATTTGTATCCACTCTCGGCATGAAAAACTTCCTGTGGGGCGCATCCCTGCTGGTAACCGGTTCACAGATGATTTCCGGATTTCCGAAGGGTGTGACATGGCTCGGTTCCGCAACGGTCGGAGGATTCCCGGTCAGCTTTATTGTTTTAATTGTTATTTACATCATTATGCACATTTTGCTGACCCGCACCGCGTTGGGTCGTTCGATCTACTGTGCAGGCGGAAATATGGAGGCAACCCGCCTTTCCGGCATCAATTCCGCAAATGTATTGACATTCTGTTATGTTGTATCTGGCTTTATGGCAGCGCTTGCAGGAATCGTATCCGTCGGTCGTTCGGGCATTTGTAACGGTGCAAATGCAATTCAGCCGTACGACACTGATGCAATTGCATCCTGTGTTATCGGCGGTGCATCGTTCATGGGCGGCAAGGGCACAATGGCAGGTACACTGATCGGTGCACTGGTCATTGCAGTCCTGCGCAATGGTTTTACACTGATGGCAATTGATTCTTCCATTCAGAACATGGTTCTCGGTCTGGTTATTATCGGTGCAGTTCTGCTCGATGTAACCCGTGAATCGCTTGCAGCAAAGGCTCGCCGCAAAGAAGCTGCGGCAAAAGCATAAGTTTTGCGTTTCAGTTTCTTCTCTTCATTTACTTTTATTCACCAAAGGGATCTGCTTTATAGCGGATCCCTTTGCCATACAATATCCGAAGAATTTCTGCAATGAATGGAATCTCTTCGGGAATACTTCCTTTGTTCCGGCAGGCTGGTTCGCTTGCTGTGACTCTCTCTAATCCAAACAGGAAACCTGTTGTCTGTTATTGACAGCAGGTTTCCTATTGTTTCAGAAGAAAATGGTTGGAGACAAAACGACGCCGGCTCGGAGTATTGTCCGAGCCGGCGTCGTGATCTTGTGATTTATCCCAAACGATTTTTGAAGTCATCATATCCGAAAGATACAAGCTGCTCAAGTGTTTGATCCGCATGCAACAGCCAGATTTCGGGCAGCGGCATGCCGTTAAATGTATTATTTTTACAGGTGGTATAGATTGCCATATCTCCGAAAATCAGACGATCGCCTTCCTGAAGCGGCGCAGGAAAACTATAGTCGCCGATCACATCGCCAGCCAGACAAGTCGGTCCGCCCAGGCGGTAGGTGTACGCATAAACATCTGCATCTTCTGCACCGTAGAGCGGCGGGCGATAGGGCATTTCAATGACATCCGGCGTATGGCAGGCGGCGGACATATCAAGAATCACTGGACAGATGACGTCATTTTGCAAAACATCCAAAACTTCGGTGACTAGATATCCGGCATTGAGTGCACATGCTTCTCCTGGTTCGAGATATACTGTGACGCCATAGCGGTCACGTGTGCGCATAATCAGCCGTTCCAGCCGCTGGATATCATAATCCGGTCGGGTGATGTGATGTCCGCCGCCAAAATTGATCCAGTGCATATGTGGCAGGATATCGCCGAATTTTTGTTCAACTGCATCCAGTGTGATCTCCAATGCGTCAGAATCCTGTTCACACAGGGTATGGAAATGCAGACCGTCCAACAGATCGAAAAGTTCGGGTGTCATTGCACTGTCCCATTGTGCGCGTGTCGTACCCAATCTGCTTCCGGCAGCGCAGGGATCATATATTTCATGTCCATCCTGCGTCGAGCATTCCGGGTTGATGCGCAGACCAATGCTTTTTCCCGCAGCTTTGGCACGTGTACCGAATTTTTCCAACTGGCGTGGAGAATTAAATACAATATGGTCGGCACAGCACAGCAATTCGGCGAATTCCTGTTCCCGGTATGCGCCGCAGAAGACATGGACTTCCCCTGGCATTTCTTCTTTGCCCAAACGGGCTTCATACAATCCGCTTGCTTCTGTGCCGCACAGATATGGCGCGAGAAGGGGATACAATGGAAAATTGGAAAATGCTTTTTGCGCGAGTAAAATACGGCAACCGGTGTGCTGCTGTACACTGCGCAATATTTCCCCATTGCGCACAAGCTGTCGTTCATCCAGTACATAACATGGGGTAGGAAGATTGGAAAATAGCTGCGCAGCATTCAAATCGGACAGCCCTGCAAATGGCGGACGAATGTCTATGTATTGCATCAGTCCACCAGAACCGGCGCATCATTTTCTGTGCGAGGCAGCCCGTATTGATCCAATGCATCCAGATACGGATCGGGATCAAATTCTTCGACCGTGTAAACACCAGGTTTGTTCCATTTTCCGGTCAGCAGCATAAGTGCACCGCACATGGCTGGAACACCAGTGGTGTATGAAACAGCTTGGGAACCGACTTCTTTATAGCAAGCCTCGTGGTCGCAGATATTATAAATGGCATATGTTTTATCTTTTCCATCCTTTTTGCCGGTAAAGATACAACCGATATTGGTCTTGCCTTTGGTGCGTGGACCGAGTGTTGCGGGATCAGGAAGCAATGCCTTGAGGAACTGAATCGGAACAATTTCTTTGCCCTCAAATTCAATGGGTGTAGTGGACAGCATGCCGACATTTTCCAGACAACGCATGTGATCGAGATAACTCTGTCCAAATGTCATGAAGAAACGGATACGCTTGACGCCCGGGATATTCTGCGCCAACGATTCAATTTCTTCGTGATGCAGCAGGTACATATCCTTGCGTCCGATCTGGTCGAAATCATATTCGCGTTTGATGCTCATGGCAGGGATTTCTACCCAGTGTCCATTTTCCCAATAACTGCCTGGTGCGGATACCTCACGCAGATTGATCTCAGGGTTGAAGTTGGTGGCAAAGGGATACCCGTGGTCGCCGCCATTGCAATCGAGAATATCAATGGTATCAATCTGATCAAATTTGTGCTTTGCCGCATAGGCGCAATAAGCCTGTGTAACACCCGGATCAAAACCACTGCCGAGCAGTGCAGTCAATCCGGCTCTTTCAAACTTTTCACGGTAAGCCCATTGCCAGCTATAGTCAAAATAGGCGGAAAAACCTTCTTTTTCGCAGCGCGCTTCATAAATTTTGCGCCATTCCGGGTCATCGGTATCTTCCGGCTCATAGTTGGCAGTATCCATATAATTGACACCGCAGGCAAGGCAAGCATCCATAATTGTCAGATCCTGATAGGGGAGGGCAATGTTCATGACAAGCTCTGGCTGGTAAGAACGAATCAGCGCAATGACCTCATCTGTGTTGTCCGCATTGACCTGTGCAGTGGTGATTTTCGTGGAGGTGGTGGGGGCAAGTTCAGCCGCCAGTTTGTCGCACTTGGATTTTGTGCGGCTGGCAATGCAGATTTCTGTAAATACATCGCTTACTTGACAGCATTTGTGGATGGCGACAGATGCGACGCCGCCGCAGCCGATGATAAGAACTTTACTCATGCGTTGTCTCCTTTTGTGAAAATATAGGGTCGTTCATTGCTTCGATTGATTTCAAGAGCTAACATCAGTTCACGCAAAACCTTGCACGCCAACGCTGTGGAAGCGCCTGATGTATCGAGCATCGGCGCAAGCTCATTGATATCTGCCGCAATGACATGGGTGCGGCAGACCAGTTGAATGGCACGCAGCAGGGAAGGGAAGTCTACACCGCCTGCCTCCGGTGTACCGGTACCGGGAAAGTATGCAGGATCCAGGCAATCGAGATCAATGGTGAAATATGCGGGTGTGCCCGCTTCTATGAGCGGCTGAATGACTTGTTCCAGTCCCTCAAAAGAAAATTTGTGCATATCCGTATGAGCGGTTGCAAATTCAAATTCTTCGCGGTCGCCACTGCGGATGCAAAATTGATGAATGCGTCCATCTCCTATCAGATCATGGCAACGGCGCAGAACACAGGCATGACTGAGCGGAACGCCGAGATATTCCTGCCGCAGATCTGCGTGCGCATCGAAGTGAATGATATGCAGATCGGGGAAATGTTTCCATGCCGCGCGGACACAGCCAAGTGTGACCAGATGTTCTCCGCCGATCAGCAGCGGAAGTTTGCCGTCCGAGAGGATGGTTTCTGCCCGCGTTTGTATGGCGTCCAGCGCCAATTCACTGCTGCCAAAGCACAGCTCCAGGTCGCCGCTGTCAAAAATGCAATAATCGGTCAGGTCGGCGTCCTGATAGGGGCTATAGGTCTCCAGCCCAAAGCTCTCATGCCGTATGGCAGATGGACCGAAGCGTGCGCCCGGTCGGTAACTGGTGGTGGAATCGAATGGTGCACCAAACAACACAAGATCAGCAGAGGCATAATCGGTCTCACAGCCAAGAAAGGTTTCTATGTTGGGAGAAAGCATCACTCTACCTCCTCAAGCATTCGTTCCAGAAATGCAGGTAGATAGAATGCGCCGACATGCAGGCGGGTTGTATAATAGCGTGTGCGCAGATGATGCGCATTCCACGCTGTGCTGTCCAAGTCGTCAATGGGATGAAATTTCTTACTGGCGAAGCCAAACAGCCAATAGCCGGCCGCATAGGTCGGAATATGCGCCTGATACACGCGGCTGATGGGGAATGTACTTGCAATGCGTTTGTGACTGCGCTGCATCGCATGGGCATCCTCGGCATAAAATGGGCTGCCCTGCTGATTGACCATAATTCCGTCTTTTTTGAGGGCTTTATAGCAATTTCCATAGAATTCTCGCGTAAACAGACCCTCTGACGGACCAAATGGGTCGTTTGAATCAACAATAATCAGGTCATATTCTTCTTCACAGCGGCGGATAAATTTCAGCCCGTTTTCAAAATAGATATGAACGCGTTCGTCGTCCAAACGACAGGCATTATCCGGAAGGTACTGACGGCAGGCTTCCACTACCAATTCATCCATTTCGACAAGATCAATGCGTTTGATTTGTTCATATCGTGTCAATTCACGAACAACACCGCCGTCGCCCGCGCCGATAACCAGCACTTTGGCAATACCGGGATGTACCGCCATGGGGACATGGACAATCATTTCATCATAAATGAATTCATCGCGCTCGGTCAGCATAATATTGCCATCCAGCGCAAGTACACGCCCAAATTCCGGTGTATCGAATACGTCAATGCGCTGATAATCACTCCGTTTGGAATATAGCTGACGGTTGACCCGAAGACTGAGCTTGACGTCTTCGGTATGATTTTCACTGAACCATAATTCCATTGTCCCACTCCTTACTGCAATACATTGAGCCGTTCAATATTGGGATCCTCCGGACCGGTCATGCTGCATCCTTTGGCTTTGGCATATTCGATATAATCCAGAATTTCCGGCGTAATTTTTTCGCCCGGTGCGAGAATCGGAATACCCGGCGGATAACACATGACAAATTCACTGCAAATACGTCCTTCCGTTTCACGCAGCGGCAGGCTGATTTTCTCGGCATAAAATGCTTCTTGCGGTGTGGCAACGACTTCGGGATCGATATATTCCTGACTGAGCATACCGCGCGGGTCGCGCTGAAAACGGCGTCGGATTTCTGCCAATGCACTGACCAGACGTTCGACTTCCTGTACACGGTCGCCGATGGACAGATATGCCAGAATATTGCCGATATCTCCGAATTCAATTTGAATATCGTAGTCATCGCGCAGAATATCGTATACTTCAATGCCTGCCAAACCGATTTCGCGCGTATGGATACTGAGTTTCGTCGGATCAAAGGCATAGATTGCATCTTTGTCAACCAATTCCTGACCGAACGCGTCATAGCCTCCGATCAGATTGATTTCACTGCGTGCATATTCCGCCAGCATGCGAACTCGTTCAAAAATTTTCATGCCGCGCAGCGCCAAATTGCGGCGGGAGATATCCAGGCTGGACATGAGCAGATAACTGCCAGAGGTGGTTTGCGTCAAGTTGATGATTTGGCGTACATAACCGGCATGGATATTCGGACCGGTCAGCAATAAGCTGGACTGAGTCAGACTGCCACCGCTTTTGTGCATGGATACTGCACTCATATCCGCACCGGCTGCCATCGCGGAAACCGGGAAATTTTTTCCAAAATAGAAGTGAGTGCCGTGCGCCTCATCTGCGAGGCAGAGCATACCTGCTGCATGTACCATGCGGACAATTTCACGCAGATCGGAACAGATACCATAATAGGTTGGGTTGTTCACAAGGACGGCAACCGCACGCGGATGCGCTGCGATTGCTTTTGCAACCTGCTCGCGCTTCATGCCCAGTGAGATGCCGAGTCGTGTATCAACTTCTGGATTGATATAAACAGGTACAGCGCCGCAAAGAACCAACGCATTGATGACGCTGCGGTGCACATTGCGCGGAAGAATGATTTCATCGCCACGCTTACAGACGGATAGCACCATACTTTGTACAGCGCTGGTCGTACCGCCGACCATCAGGAAAGCCTGTGCGGCACCGAATGCATCGGCGGCAAGCTGTTCTGCTTCACGGATAACCGAAACCGGATGGCACAGATTATCCAGCGGCTTCATGCTGTTTACGTCTACACCGACGCACTGATGTCCGAGAAATGCCGTCAATTCGGGATTCCCCCGACCGCGCTTATGTCCAGGAACATCAAAGGGAACCACTCGGATGCGGCGGAACTGTTCCAGCGCCTCATGAATCGGAGCGCGATTCTGATCGAGTGCGAATGTCGAAATCCCCATTCTCTCACCTCATTTTTTCAAAAATAAAACGCAAGACTTGCGCCGTACATTCTGTGCGCTGTCTTGCGTTTCCACTGTGCTGACAAATGAGAACCTGCTGCGCCGCTGATAAACTGCTCTGCGGGTCGTGGGGGGGAAGCAACAGTATTCTTTTTGAAGTTACATTGGATAGTGTCAGAGTCTATAATAGCAATCATACTTTTACTACTCGTATTGACCGTTTCACAAGCAGCGCCCCAGTGGCGCTATTCGGTTTATAAGAAACCAACTGGTTGTTAAGCAACCAACTTATAAAATTTGAGCTTTTAACTCAATCAATAGGCAACAGCGTTGCCAGTCGGCAGTGGACCCGGCTGTCCGTATGGCCTTGACTTCATCGGTGAAGTGATCCAAGAATAATTGCTTTAGAAAGACTCCGTAAGCCTATCTTTCCAAAACTGGGACAATTGTATCATTTTAATAAAATCCTGTCAAGAAATTTATTTTGGGCAAAACAACCCATGGTGTGGGTTGAAAAACCAAAGTTTTTTCCGTGATTAAATTGATTGTTTTGACATTATAAGATATAATTCTATACATACTATTTTCCCAGTCACGCTGTTTTGCCGTCCAACACAGTCATAAAAGAAAGAAAAGTTTCAGATAGGAGAGAAAAATGCTTCAGTTTATTCAACAAATCAACACATATGTCAACAATTTTATCTGGGGGCTTCCCGCCATGATCTGCATCATCGGCGTAGGAGTTTATCTGAGCATTCGAACCCGGTTTATACAGATTCGTAAGTTCCGGCTTTCAATAAAAACTGTTTTGGGCAGGTTGTTCCGAAGGGATAGTGCCGGAGACGGATCCATCACACCCTTCCAGGCGGTCTGTACAGCGCTTGCAGGAACCGTGGGGACTGGTAACATTGCAGGTGTTGCCGGGGCGATTGCAATCGGTGGTCCTGGCGCGGTGTTCTGGATGTGGTGTTCTGCATTTCTTGGTATGTGCACCAAGTTTGCAGAGGTCACACTTGCCGTACATTTCCGTGAACGCAATTCCAATGGTGATTGGGTAGGCGGTCCAATGTATTATATCAAAAATGGTCTGAACAAGCGTTGGCACTGGCTTGCCGCCGCATTTTCACTGTTCGGTGTACTCACTGTGTTCGGAACCGGAAATGCAACACAGGTCAATACCATTGTTGCATCCATCAATTCCGCACTTTTCAGCTATGGTCTGCTGGCGGAATCCTCTGCGCATATGTTTAACCTGATTGTTGGTATTGTAATTGCTGGTTTGATTGCGCTGATCCTATTGGGCGGGATTAAGCGAATTGGTACTGTCGCGGAAAAATTGGTTCCGTTTATGGCGCTATTGTATATCATTCTGGCATTGGGCGTCATCATAATCAATTATCAGCGCATTCCAGATGTGCTGTATTCCATCGTTTATGGCGCATTTTCTCCCCGTTCTATCACTGGCGGTGCAGTCGGCACATTTTTCATGAGCATGAAAAAGGGCGTTTCCAGAGGTATTTTCTCCAATGAGGCAGGTCTGGGTACCGGCTCCATTGCACATGCTTGCGCCGATACGAGTGATGCAGTCAAGCAGGGGCTGTTTGGTATTTTTGAAGTATTTATCGATACCATTATCATTTGTACATTGACCGCACTGGTTATCCTGTGCAGCGGTATTCCGGTGAATTACGGCGAGGCTGCTGGTGCGGAATTGACCATTCAGGGCTTTAATCTTACATATGGCAACTGGGTTACCATTTTGACTGCAATCGCGATGTGCAGCTTTGCATTTTCCACCATTCTCGGCTGGGGACTGTACGGTGCGCGCTGTATAGAATATCTGTTCCATTCCAATCGCGTAGTTAAGCCGTTTATGGCGCTGTATTCACTGGTTGCAATTATCGGTGCTACTGTTGATCTGGGTCTGTTATGGGACATCGCAGAAACCTTTAATGGACTGATGGCAATTCCCAACTTGATTGCACTGTTCCTTCTGTCTGGTACAGTTGTTCAATTGGTCAAAGAATATTTTGGAGACAAACCGAAAGAGTGACTGTGAAAAAATCCGAACTTTTTATGATAGCAGATAGATTTGAATTTTTTAACATTATAACATTATATCAATATATCAATATAAAAAGAGCGAATTTTATATAAAAGCACAGTTTTTTCTGCCAGTTCATTCGCAGTGTATTGACACATAAAATAAATAGAGTATTATATATTTTATAAGATTTGTGTGAAGATACGGTAAAACGCAGAAAAACTGTTGTGAAGGATGGGAAGACAAATCATGGAAGAAAAAAATGAATTTCTGGGAACAGATCCGATTGGGAAGTTGTTGTTGAAATTGGCAGTGCCAACGGTTGCTGCACAGCTCATCAATATGCTGTACAATATCGTGGATCGCATTTATATTGGGCACATTCCAGGTGACGGTGCACTTGCGCTGACGGGTGTGGGCATTTGTATGCCGCTTATTATGGTTGTTACTGCATTTGCGTCTCTGGTCAGTAGCGGCGGAGCGCCACGTTCATCCATTTTTATGGGACAGAAGGATCTGGATTCTGCGGAAAAGACAATGGGAAATTGTTTTGGTTTGCAGATCATTATTTCCATTATCTTGACAGTTGTCTTACTTTATTGGAATGAAGATTTTCTGATGGCATTTGGCGCAAGTGAAAATACAATTGGTTTTGCGCTCAGTTATATGAATATCTATGCGATCGGCACAATTTTTGTCCAACTAACGCTTGGCATGAATGCATTCATTACTGCACAGGGCTTTGCGAAAACCGGTATGTTGTCTGTGTTGATCGGTGCTGTGTGCAACATTGTGCTCGATCCTATTTTTATCTTCGCACTGGACATGGGCGTTCCAGGGGCAGCGTTGGCAACTGTATTATCACAAATGATATCGTGTATTTGGGTGTTGGCATTTCTGTTTGGAAAAAAGACAATTTTGCGCATCCGTTGGAAAAATACCCTGCCTCAACCCTCTATTTTTTTGCCGTGTCTTGCTCTCGGCTCGGCGACATTCATCATGCAGGCAAGTGAAAGTGTCATTTCAGTGTGTTTCAATTCGTCATTGCTCAAATATGGCGGCGATATCGCAGTTGGCGCAATGACCATTCTCACCAGTGTAATGCAGTTTGCCATGTTGCCGCTTCAGGGGCTGGGACAAGGAGCACAGCCGATCAGCAGCTATAATTTCGGTGCACATAACAGTGTTCGTGTCAAACAAACTTTTTGGCTGTTGTTGCGCGTAAGTCTGATTTATTCTGTGGTTTTATGGGCGAGCATCATGCTGTTCCCACAGTTGTTCGCGGGTATGTTCACCTCGGATGAAGCGTTGTTGACGTTTACACAGTCGGCGTTGCGCATCTATGCTGCATCCATATTCCTGTTCGGGATTCAGATTGCATGTCAGATGACATTTACTGCCTTGGGTAAAGCAGCGTCATCTATCCTTGTTGCGGTCACACGAAAATTTATCCTGCTGTTGCCGTTGATTTATATCATGCCGCGGTTGCTGCCGGATGACCCGACACGGGCAGTTTATATGGCGGAGCCAATTGCCGATGCGATTGCGGTTACTTTTACTGCTATTCTGTTTTTCTTCCAGTTCCGCAAGGCGCTTGCTTCCATTTCGGATGGAACGACGGACGAAACAACAACTTGATCAAAATGAACAGAGGCTTTGTATTTATGCAATGTCTCTGTTTTTTTGTGCATTCAGGTTGTGGTGACAGCATCCTGAAAGAGAAAGCCCTCTGCCTGTATTTGGACAGAGGACTGAATCATATATTTCATCATTCTCCTTATCAATTGGGCAAGTCATCGGGGAAGTAAATGCCAGCGTCTTTGCGCATCGCCTCCATACAAGCGACGACCTGTATCGTCGCATCCAATTGTTTCCAAC
>CALWUF010000025.1 GCA_944384655.1 uncultured Butyricicoccus sp.
CAAGACCCAGCTCGCTGTCCGTGAACGAACCTACAACAATTTTCCCATCCGTCCTTTAAACTGGCGCTCTCCCAAACAGGTCCTTTCTTCTTTTGTCTCTCTGTAACACATCATTGACAAACCTACAAAAAATGTATTCCTGTCCGCATTTTTTGGATTTATGTATTATAGCACATTTGAGGTCGAAAGTATAGCGGTGTGTACAAAAAAGATTGCTTTTTATCTTTCCTGCGTTTAAACTGAAAAGAGAATAAACACTGAGGAGGCCGACGCCGTGAAACAGTTCACAATTACAAAAAACGACAGCGGTCAGCGACTGAATAAATTTTTGGAAAAGGCCGTGCCGTTGCTGCCTGGCGGTCTGATGCATAAATATATTCGTCTTAAGCGTATCAAAATCAATGGCAAACGCACAGATTTTGCTTATCGCTTACAGGAAGGCGATTTGTTACAGCTCTATATCAACGATGAATTCTTCGGCAAACCAAAGAAAAAGGAACAACCGGATTATTTGTCCGCCCGTCCCAATATCTCAGTTGTCTATGAAGACGATCATATCTTATTGGTCAACAAACCCGCCGGGCTTGTTGTGCATGAAGATGACACCGGTACAACAGATACATTGATTGCACGCATTCAGGCGTATCTGTACCTATACGGGCGATGGAATCCAAGCGACGCAGCTTCCTTTACACCGTCATTGTGCAACCGCATAGACCGGGGCACTTCCGGCATTGTCATCGCAGCAAAAACCGCCGAAGCGCTGCGTGTCATGAACCAGAAAATCCGTGACCGTGAAATCCACAAGAGTTACCTGTGTGTCACGTGCGGACATGTCCGCCCGAAAGACGGACGCATTCAGAATTACATTTTGCGCCATGAGGACGAGCACCGCGTCAGCGTACACGACCATCCCGTTCCGGGTGCGCGCACGGCAATCACCCAATACCATGTATTAAAAGAAACTCCTGACCTGTCCCTCGTCGAATGCAACCTGATTACCGGACGCACACACCAACTGCGGGCACAATTTGCGCATATGAATCGCCCGTTGCTCGGTGACAGCAAATATGGTACAAACGAAATGAACCGCAAATATCACCGCAAATCTCAGGCGCTGTGCTCCTACAAGCTGCATTTTGACTTCACAACCGCTGCAGGTTCGCTCGCCTATCTGAACGGGCGGACGTTTGCAGTCCCGCATGTTGAATTTATGTCGCTGTTTGACAGTTGACGGAGGTGAATGCATGAACATCGCCGTACTCATTCCTTCGCTCGATCCGGATGAGGCGCTGGTTGAACTGGTCGGACAGCTCCAGCAACATGGCGTAAAACAAATTGTTGTCATCGACGACGGCAGCACAGCCCAGGCGCCGTTTGATCGCTGTCAGGCGATGGGCTGTGTGGTTGTCCATCACCAGACAAACTGCGGCAAAGGGGACGCATTGCGCACCGGTCTTCGCACGGCGCGAGCACAGTTTCCCGATCTCCAAGGCGTTGTTACCGCCGACGGTGATGGACAGCACGCTGTATGTGATATCCTCCGCGTGGCGCAGGAGATTCCACATCATCCGGACAGCATCACACTGGGCACGCGGGATTTTTCCACCGGAACGGTCCCCGCACGCAGCCGCTTTGGCAACCGTTTTTCCTCGCTGTTTTTCCGGCTATCCGCCGGCATTTCCTGTCCGGATACGCAGACGGGTCTGCGCGGCATTCCCTCATCGTTGTTTGACTTCGCATGTTCGATTCCCGGCAGCCGGTATGAATATGAAATGAATGTCCTGTTTGCCGCCGCCCAGACGGGCATTCCGCTGCATTTCATCCCGATTGAAACCATTTATGAAAATGGCAATCGCAGTTCGCACTTTCGCCCGATTGCAGATTCCGCACGCGTCTATGCAATGCCTTTGCGCTTCGCTGCCGCGTCGCTCAGCAGCTTTGCATTGGATATCCTCCTGTTCGCACTGTTTTCCTATCTGTTCCATGTGCGCACAGCACGCGCCATCCTTATAGCTACCATTGGGGCGCGCATATGTTCCGGCGTATTCAACTTTACGCTCAACCGCATGTGGAGTTTTTCCAGTACACAGGACAACTGGCATAGCCAGGGAATCCGTTATCTGATCCTGTTCCTGTGCCAGATGCTCACCAGCGGCGCATTGGTATGGCTGCTATCCTTCCTTCCCCTCCCACTCACGCTGATCAAAATCACCGTGGATACCGCACTGTTTTTTGTCAGTTATTTCATCCAGCATAACTGGGTATTCCGCAAATCATAACTGCATTTTCGCATCGTTTACTTATCATTGATTCTTCCACTGAAAAGGAGTCTGATTGCTTCATGTCGAAATGTGATGACTGCATGTATTTTACCTATGACGAGGAATTTGGCTATTCTGTCTGTGAACAGGATTTGGACGAGGATGAAATGCGGCATTTCATCCAAGATACCTTTGACAACTGCCCCTATTACCGCCCCGGCGATGAATATTCTGTTGTCCGGCATCAAAACTGAATGTACAAACACACAAAACAGCCGAACTCCCGGGATCATTCCCGAAACGTCCGGCTGTTTTATTGTATTTACTCTTTATCATACAGCAATCGAATGGAATTCAGCACACACAGCATGGCAACACCGGTATCCGCGAACACCGCCAGCCACATCGATGCAATGCCAAACAGACCAAGTATCATGACCGCCAACTTGATGGTAAGTGCAAACACAATGTTCTGTTTAGATACCCGTGCGGTCTGCTTTGCCAGTGCAACCGCTTGCGGCACGGCGGACAAATCGCCTGTCAGGAATACGACATCTGCCGCTTCAATCGCCGCATCTGCACCGCTTCCCATCGCAGCGCCAACATCTGCGCCCGCCAGAACCGGCGCATCATTGATGCCGTCACCGACGAACAGAACCGGACCATATGTCTGACGCATTTCACGCAGACGTTCCAATTTGTTCTCCGGCAGCAGATGCGCATATATCGTGCTGATGCCAGTCTGTGCTGCGATCTCACTCGCGCTCTCCTCGCTGTCACCGGTCAGCATTGCCGGCGTCACGCCAAGGCGTTTCATCTCTGCAATGGCTGGCTTTGCATCGTCCCGGATGGTATCAGAAATCAACAACCGTCCGGCAAACTGTCCCCCACAGGCGACATAGACAACCGTTGTTCCGCCCGCTGCGGGCAATTCGGGCAACGAGATACCGTTTTTCTCCATCAGCTTGCGGTTGCCGCACAACAGGACGATATCATCTGCCATGGCGCGCACGCCATGCCCGGCAATTTCCTCTACTTCATGCGGCGTTTTCACCTCAACACCGCGTTCGACGGCAGCAGCGGCAATACTTGCAGCAATGGGATGTGTGGAATTCTGCTCACAACAAGCTGCCAACGCAAGCAATTGATCCGCATTGATGTTGTTTACAGGCTCAACTGCAGTAACGGTAAACGTACCTTTGGTAATCGTACCCGTTTTATCCAACGCTACAGCTTTGACCTCTGCCAATGCTTCCAACGATGCCCCACCTTTGAATAGGATCCTTTTGCGGGAAGCTGTTCCAATGCCGGAGAAAAATGCCAGGGGGACACTGAGCACCAGCGCGCACGGACAACTGATGACCAGGAAGGTCAACGCAGTATACACCCATTGACTCCAATCGCCAGTAATGATTGACGGCACGATGGCGGTCAGCACGGCAACAGCGACGACGATCGGGGTATAAACCCGCGAAAAGCGTGTAATAAAGCGGTCAATTTTTGGCTTGCTCGCCGCAGCATTTTCAACAGCATCCAGAATGCGGGTTACCATGGATTCGGACAACGGCTTGTTCACGCGCATACGCAGCAAACCGGAAGTATTGACCCAGCCGCTGACCAGCTCATCACCGGCGGCAACACGGACAGGAACCGGTTCGCCTGTGACAGCAGATGTATCGAGGAAGCTCTCGCCTTCCACCACTTCGCCATCCAGCGGGACACGATCGCCCGGACGGACAATCAGGATATCTCCCACTTCAGCTTGTTCTGCCGGTATGGTCTTCACACTGCCGCCACTTTCCAACTGAACCGTTTCCGGGCGCAAATCGACCGCTTCCATAATTTGTGAACGACTTTTTTCGACTGCACGATGTTCAAACATCTCGCCGATGCGGAAGAACAGCATAACGCCAACCGCTTCGGGGTATTCGCCAATCACAAATGCGCCGAGCGTGGCGATGGTCATCAGAAAGTTTTCATCAAATACATGACCACCGAACAAATTGCGCACCGCAGTCCAGACAATCTCACGACCCAGGATGATATAACCCACAGCGCATATCGCAAAGGTCGCGGGTACGGATACCGATCTCAACAAAAGCGCAAGCACCATACAAACTGCGCCAATCAACAGTTCTGCAATTTCCCTGCGTTCTTCCTTCTTGTCATCCTCCTGTTTGCCCTGTTTCTTTGCCTGTTGCGGGGCAAGGATTTTGACATCCGGTTCAATTGCACACGCGGTCTGCACCATGCGCTCCGCCAAACCGTCATGATTGAGCGCAGTGACACGCAACTGCTTGGTAGCAAATGTCAACACCGCATCGGACACGCCGTCCATCGCCTGAATGCGGCGTTCAATCTTTGCACCGCAATTCGCACAGTCCAGGTTTTCAATTGTATAGGTAATGGTGGTTCCTCCGACCGCACCGGATTTTTTTAACAGCGCGTCATCATGATCATGTCCGCAGCCGCATTCCTCACCGTGTTCGTGATGATGATGCTCATGGTCATGCCCGCAGCCGCATTCCTCACCGTGTTCGTGGTGATGATGCTCATGATGATGTGTATGCGCCCGCTTTACACCGTCGCGGTCAGATACGATAATATCCGGCTCATACGATTGTGCAATTCTTTGAATTTCCTCCATCAAACCGTCCGATTGACCGGTTTTGACGCGCAGTTGTTTGGTTGCAAACACAAGTGTAGCTTCCTCTACCTGCGCCAGTTTGCCGACGTCGCGTTCTATTTTTGCCGCGCAATTGGCACAGCCAAGATGTTCCAGCAGATATACCTTACTTGCCATGCGGATCCCTCCTATATAAACCGAAGTTTGAACATATGAATGTTTGTTCATATGTTAGTATAATCACATCCCTTCCATATGTCAATAGATTTTGTGTATTTTCTGCAAAAAAACAGGAAACTTCTTCCGCATCCTGTTTCTGCGAAAAAAATGTGCTATAATGGAATACGCAAAAATATATGTGAGGTGACATCCATGGCTTTGAAAGCTGTGCTTTTTGATTTAGATAACACATTATATGATTTTTCCACTGCACACAAGTTGGCGCTGCGCGCAATGGCGGAATACGGCGAATCGCGGTTCGATGTCCCCGCCCGCCGGTTTTTGCTCGCCTATCAGCAGGCGGACAAGCAGCTCAAAGCAGAATTACCACATGTAGCGGCATGCCACAACCGCGTGCTCATTGCCCAGCGCATGCTGGAATTGCTCGGACTTCCGTCTGTGGTCACGCCACTGGAGCTGTATGAAACCTATTGGAGCACATTGCTGTACTCCATCAAGCCGAGTGAAGGTGCAGTCGAGCTGCTCAGCCGCCTGCATCATCAGCGCATCCGCACTGGCATCTGTACGGATATGACTGCGCACATCCAGCACCGCAAAATCGCTGCGCTCGGCATCGCCGACCGCTTGGATGTCATGGTTTCCAGCGAAGAAGCTGGTGTGGAAAAACCCAATCCAAAAATTTTCCACGATTGCCTGAACAAACTGCACATCCAACCGAATGAAGCACTGTTTATCGGCGATTCCTTTGAACGCGATGTATGCGGTGCATATGCCGCCGGACTCATTCCATTCTGGCTCAATACCACAGGCAAAACTGCCCCGGAGGTTGAGTTCCGCTATAAAGAATTGAACAGCCTGAAAGAGCTTCTATAAACCGCCATCCCGGAATGCAATGCTGCATTCCGGGATATTTTGTTTTTCGATACAACGATGCGCGCACAAAATGCCTGCAAATGCACGCGTTTTCTGTCGAAAGGATGAATTTTTCCACAGTATGTTTTGCCTGCCCACCGGAGATACTGGTGAATAGATCGATTGACCATTTTCGGGAGGCGAAACGATGCAGAGTAAAGTGGAAATCTGCGGTGTAAACACATCACGCCTTGAAGTGCTGACGGCAGCGGAAACAGATGCTTTGCTGCGCCGCAGCTCCAAAGGCGATCGGGAAGCGAGAGAAAAACTGATTTCTGGTAATCTGCGGCTGGTGCTCAGCGTAATCCAACGCTTTTCCGGTCGCGGTGAAAGCATGGATGACCTGTTTCAAGTCGGCTGTATCGGACTGATTAAATCCATTGATAATTTTAATGTAGAATTAAATGTACGGTTTTCCACCTATGCCGTGCCGATGATTATCGGCGAAATCCGGCGATATCTACGCGACAACAGTACAATCCGTGTGTCCCGTTCCATGCGCGACACTGCCTACCGCGCGTTACAGGCCAAAGAGGCTTTTGTACATGCGCATCAGCGTGAACCGACCATGGAGGAGCTTGCCAAACAGTTGGATGTTCCACGCGAAGAAATTGTGTTTGCACTCGACGCCATCATGGATCCTGTGTCGTTGTATGAGCCGGTTTTTGAGGGCACAGGCGACGCTGTATGCGTCATGGATCAGGTCGGCGATACCAAAAACACAGACGAGCAATGGCTGGAACAGATCGCTCTCAAAGAAGCCATGGAACGCTTGACGCCACGCGAACAACGTATTTTGAACATGCGTTTTTTCGAGGGGCGCACACAAATGGAAGTCGCTGAAGAAATCCATATCTCACAGGCCCAAGTGTCCCGCTTAGAAAAAAATGCACTCGACCGCATCCGGCGGCAAATCTGAATCAAATCGTCCATTGACAACCCCTCCGGTTTTCCGTTATGCTGTCAGTATCATTGGAAAACGGAGGGTATTTTTTATTATGAAGCATGCAGTCGTCGTGGTCAGCTTTGGCACCACATTTCCACAGGCTATGCCTGCCATCGAAGGCATTGAACAGGCAGTAGCGCATCGGTGTGGACAACAGGTTTTTCGCGCCTTTACTTCCAAAATTGTGCGCAAGCGCTGGAAAGAGCGCGATGGCATCGAAATCCCCGATCCACACGCACTGTTCGCACGGCTGACCGCACAGGGCTATGATGAAATCACCTGCCTTTCCACACACGTCATCCCGGGTGTGGAATATGAAATGCTCCTGGCAGATGCAGCCCTGTTTCCATGCGTCAAGGTCGCAAAGCCGCTGCTGTGGTCCGAATCGGATTATGATACGTGCGTACATGCTGTGATGCAGAGCATCCCGCCACGCCGCGACAGCGAAGCGCTTGTGCTGATGGGACATGGCACCGATCACTTCGCCAATGCCGCCTACTGTCAGCTGGAACGCAAATTCCGCACGGAAGGATATGCAAATATCCATGTAGGCACAGTAGAAGGTTATCCAACGCTGGAAAGCATCATTCCTCAATTGCAGGCAAACGGGACAAACAAGGTGATGCTCATGCCATTTATGATCGTAGCGGGCGATCACGCCAGAAACGACCTCTCCGGCGACAATGACGATTCGTGGAAACGCCGGTTGGAAGCGCTCGGCATGGAAACTCGCACGGTGCTCAAGGGGCTGGGTGAAATCCCGGCGATTGCAGACAAGTTCGCGGGACATGTGGAGACCATGTGACGGCACCTGCATGTCAACCTCATCGTCATGTATGTGTGCACAGCAAACCGCCCGGCTCCTCTCGGAGCCGGGCGATTGTGTTATACCCATCGCATCATATCCTTTTTCATGCGTTTGATAATCCGTTTTTCCAGCCGGGAAATATACGATTGCGAGATACCAAGCCGGTCGGCAACTTCCTTTTGCGTGTGCTCCTCACCGTCCGCCAGACCAAAACGCAGGGAAATAATTGTTTTTTCCCGTTCAGGCAGGCTTTGCAGGGCGCGGCGCAGCAATTGCCGGTCTACATCATCCTCCACCGGGCGCATCACACAATCCGGCTCTGTACCGAGAATATCTGACAGCAACAATTCATTGCCGTCCCAGTCGGTACTCAATGGCTCGTCAAACGATACCTCTGTTTTCTGGCTGGATACTTTTCGCAGATGCATCAGGATTTCATTTTCTATGCAGCGCGACGCATATGTCGCGAGCTTGGTCTTTTTGTCCGTATTGTATGTGCCGATTGCCTTAATCAGCCCAATGGTGCCGATGGAGATCAGATCTTCAATATTGATACCTGTGTTTTCAAACTTCTTTGCAATATACACCACCAACCGGAGATTGTGTTCAATCAACCGGTCCCGGCATTGCGGATCTCCCTCCTGACAGCCCGCAATCGCCTCTGCTTCCTCCTGTGCACTCAGCGGGGGCGGAAGCACCACCGAACCGCCGATGTAAAAAATCCCTTCCTCATCCGGCAGCAGACCAATCCGGGTCAACCACCGGCGCAGTCTTTGCCATACCCTCGGCATTATGCACGCTCCTTTCCCTCAAGGCTCAATCAGCCCGTCATATTCCCCGGCACAGATTGTACCGGCGCCGGAAATGGCGGCCAGGCTGTCATAGGCTGACCCGTCTTCGCGGGTTACGGCGTCCGGTCGGAAGCATGGCATCAATCCACCACCTCCAATACTCTGGAACGAAACCAGTCTCCAGCCCCCTGCGCCTTCCTGCTGTGCTCGCTGCACCAGCTCGGCAGCATTGTCCTTTCCCAGCAGCAACGGCAAAAACTGCACATCTTCCGGCAGAATTCTCAGTGCTGCCGCGCGTGTCAGCACGAATACCGGTCTTCCGGTGACCGGGTCGCGCAGTGTATTGCCGCTGTCCACCAACAGATGGACTTCTTGTACTCTTCCACCGCAGCTCAGGCGAATGGTTTCCCCATATGGCCGCTTTTCACGCGCCTGGTTGCGGAAAACAATTCCGCTCAAGCCATATGCCAACACCGCTGAAACCAACAGTGCTTTGCGTGATACCGGCGCATACAGTGCGCCTCCCGCCGAGAGCGCCGTTCCGCTCACTTGTTCCAACGCGGTCACACAACCGCCGAATACAAATGCCACGAGCATCACAAGCAGTGTCTGACGCAGCAGGCGGCGTGCATCGCGTGTGGAAAACGCAATGCCAGCCATAGCCGCGCAGCTCAGCAACCGTATCGGCAATGCAGACAGTGCCGGAACAAGCACACTCCCGGCGGCATATGCTGCGCCCAAGCCGGACGCGGCAAACAGCCGCCACATGGGACACGGGCGTCCGCCAATGGCAGACGCTGCCCGCAAAATACAGTAGTCCATACAAAAATTGAGCACCAGCAGGACGTCCAGATAGATCACACGCATGGTGTCCACCTCCTGCGTGTGCCTTATTGTAGCACCCACAATGTGCTGATTCTGCCGAAACATTGTCCCGTCCAAAAGTTTTTTGTACAGCAAAACAGGCGGCTTCCTCAACCGCCTGCATCTATCTCATCCAAACCGTTTGATCGACACCATGATGCGCCCTTTTTTGCTCTCGCCCAAAATACCGTCTATCTCGCCGCGCCCCATGCCGCGCAGTGTAATGCGGTCGTGTACCAAAACTTCCCTGTCCGGTCGCAAACATTCCATCTGGTTGAGAAACACCTTTCCTGCGCGCACAGCGTCCGCCGCCTTTGCACGCGGCAGGCGGAACATCGCCGCCGTCACTGCATCCAGACGCATGGATGCCACAGTATCGCGGATATAGTTGACCGTTTGTTCCGGAATCATGAGTGCAGCCAGCGGGATTTCAGTCACATCCAACCGTTTGCGTCCCGCCCTGCCGTAGTTCATCTGCAAATACGGCGCAAGCTCACGCATCACAAGGATGTCGGCGCCGTGATCACCCACGAGGATGTCACCGATGCCATCTCGTCGCAACCCCAATCCCATCAATGAACCAAGATAATCCCGATGTGTCAGTTCATCACTTTTATGCCGCAGACATCGGATCGCCGCAAGCGGGCAATCCGGTCCTTCCTGTGGGATTTCTTCCATCCAATCAGGCAAAAATGCAAGCACGGTGCGTTCCGCGCCGTCATATCCACCCCAAAATCGCCCGATCTCCCCAACTGTTTTCAGCAGACGGCGCGCCAGCTCCGCCTCATGCAGATCGAGAAATTTTGTATACGTCGGGAAACACCGCTCACGGCAGATGTCTGCTTTCTCCAGCACGCGTGCCAGAAACAGCCGTTCTTCCGGCGTCTGTGCTAATTTCTGGATAATCTCGCCCTGTTTTGCCATCGTTTTGTGCTCCATTTCGTCCATTTATCTGTTTCACCTATTGTACTGCTTCGAAATCTGTATTACAATAGAATCGCACCAAAAAAGGGAAAGAAAGGGTGATCCTATGGTTCGTGATGATGTGCTGCGCACACTGGAACAGCATCGTGGACAAGTTGTGTCCGGCGGTATGCTTTCCCGTGAGCTGGGCGTATCCCGCACAGCAATCTGGAAAGCCATTTCAACGCTGCGCGAGATGCAATTCCCCATCGAATCGGTCTCCGGGGAAGGTTACCGTCTCGCAGAAACAAGTGATACGCTTTCCGAAGCCGGCATTGTCATGGAGCTGACGACCAAAACATTGGCGCGCAATTTATGCGTGCTGTCCACGGTCGATTCTACAAACACATATCTGAAACAACGTGCATCGGACCTGCCGGATGGTTATGCAGTCATTGCCGACTGCCAAACCGCAGGACGCGGACGCCTCGGCCGTTCATTCCTGTCCCCCTCCGGCAGCGGCATCTATATCAGTATTTTACTGCATCCATTGCTGCCAATAACACGCATCAACATGATTACCGTCGCCGCAGCCGTGGCACTGTGCGAAGCCATTGCGGAAACCGCAGGCTTTACACCGGATATCAAATGGGTCAATGATGTGTTGATGCAGGGCAAAAAATTGTGCGGCATCTTGACGGAAGCATCCGTCGAGGCGGAAACCGGACAACTCTCTTATGTGATTGTCGGCGCAGGCATCAATGTCCGCACACCAGAGGATGGATTGCCGGATGAGATTCGGGGTATTGCAGGGTGTTTGGAAGATTTTTCTTCCCATACCGTGCGGCGCAATGCACTCGCCGCATCGTTTTTCAATCATATGGAATCGTGTTACCAGCTCATTCTATCCGGCAATACGGAGGCACTCATCAATCGGTACCGTTCCTTTATCCACTTTCTTGGTCAGCCGATTACGGTTATCCGTGACGGCGAAAAAACATCGGCGACTGCTGTCGCCATCGATCCCAACGGTCATCTTGTCATTGAACAGGATGGTCAACATGCCACCATACTGGCAGGTGAAATCAGTATCCGCCTGCCTGGACAGGCGCAGCCATCGTCCTGCGCCCGCATATCAAAGGAGAACTCACAGGAATGATGAAAGACTGTATTATCATTGGCAAAGGTCCAGCCGGACTTTCTGCCGCTCTGTATGTCCGCCGCGCCGGTTTTACCCCTGTGGTCATCGGACGCGATTCCGGTGCGCTCGGTCAAAGCCACCGCATTGAAAACTATTTCGGCCTGGAATCGCCCATCAGCGGTGATGAACTGTTCCGCCGCGGTTTGACGCAGGTGGAACGGCTCGGCATTGAGGTCATCAGTGACGAAGTTGTTTCTATCCGTGAAACAGAGGATTTCCGCGTCAGCACGGCATCCGGTCGTGTTATTTCAGGTCACAGCGTGCTGCTCGCAACCGGCAGACAGCGCAATGTGCCCAAAATCCCCGGTGTTGAACAGTATCTCGGCGCAGGCGTCAGCCAGTGCGCACAGTGTGACGGTTTCCTGATGCGCAATCGCGCACTTGCAGTCATTGGCAGCGGCGATCATGCGGTCGCAGAACTGAGTCATCTGCGCCCGTTGACCAATGATTTGTGCCTGTTTACCAATGGCGCGACAATCACAACCGATCGTTTCCCAAAGAACCTGCCGATGATCACCGACAAGATTGTTGAATTTTATGGCGAAAACGGTATGCTCACCGGCATCCGCACGGAAGGCGGTGATTATCCGGTTGAGGGCGCATTCCTCGCGCAGGGCATCGCAACGGCATCGGATTTCGCGGCGCGCATGGGCGTGATCATGAGCGGGGGCAGCATTCAGGTTGACCGCAATTATCAGACCAATGTGCCCGGTCTGTTCGCCGCAGGCGACTGCATCGGCGGCGTGCTTCAGATCGCCAAATCGGTCTCCGACGGCGCAATTGCCGGTCTGAACATCTGCGAATATATCAAAGCGCTTCCCCAGCAACCGGCACAACCGTAAACAGCAAAAGGCTCCCGTCCGATGCGTGGCATCAGACGGGAGCTTTTCTCTATTTGCCATCCGCGAAATACTGCGGATCTGCGGTTGTTTCCATTCGGATAGGGGGTACAGTATCGTATGCTTCTACATTGTTTCAATCAGATTTCCATGATAACCGGAAGGATCATGGGGCTGCGCTTTGTCTTGCGATAGAGGAATTCCGACAAATCGTTTTTGACATTTGCTTTAATGGTGGTCCAATCGCGGATCTGTTCGTCGATACAGCGGTCGAGTGCGCGCTGGGAAATGCGCCGCAGCTCATCCATGAGATCCTCTGCCTCCTTGACATAAATAAAGCCGCGGGAAACAATGTCAGGACCTGCGATGACAATGCCGCTCTCACTGTCCAGCGTGACAACAACAACCAGCAGACCGTCTTCTGACAGATGCTTTCTGTCGCGCAGCACTGCCGTGCCGACGTCGCCGATACCAAAGCCATCCACCAGCACCTTGCCCGCCGGAACCGGATTTGCGAGGCGTGCAGTCTTCGCCGTAATTTCAACCGGGCGACCGATATCGGCAATGATGACATGCCGCGGATTGATGCCGGTCTGTACTGCCAGTTCACCGTGGCGGCGCAGCATGCGGTATTCACCGTGTACCGGGATGAAATACTTTGGTTTAACCAGAGCAAGCATCAATTTCAGCTCTTCACAGCAGGCATGACCGGATACATGGATGATGGCAGAGCGGTCATAGACAACATCTGCGCCCTTTTTGCTCAGTTCGTTGATCATCTTGGTGACCGATTTTTCATTCCCCGGAATGGCGGATGCCGAGATGATGATCTTATCACCCGCGCCAATTTCCACCTGTTTGTGACCGGAAAATGCCATGCGGTACAATGCACTCATCGCTTCGCCCTGTGAACCGGTGCAAACGATGACAACTTTGCTCTTGGGATAGCGGTTGATGTCCGCGATATCAATGAGCACATTTTTCGGCGCTGTCAAATATCCCAGTTCCATCGCAACCCGCGCGATGTTCTCCATGCTGCGACCGCAGATGGCGACCTTGCGCCCGTGGTGTACGGCGGCATCGAGTACCTGTTGCACGCGGTAGATATTGGAAGCGAAGGTTGCAATGATAATGCGTTGATCGCAGCCCTTGAACTGCGCCTCAAACGTCTTTCCGACTTCCAGCTCACTCGGCGTATAGCCCGCGCGCTCAACATTGGTGGAATCGCTCATGAGCGCCAGCACGCCCTCTTTCCCCAGTTCACCGAAACGTGTCAGGTCGATCATTTCACCGGAAACCGGCGTCGCATCGATCTTAAAGTCGCCGGTGTGGATGACCGTGCCGAGCGGCGTCCGAATCGCCAAGGCCACGGAATCCGCAATGGAATGGTTGGTGTGGATCAGCTCGATGTTGAAACAGCCCAGCCGGATATGGTCACCCGCTTTCACGCAATTGATCTTGACCTTGCCCAGCATGCGGTGCTCCTCAAACTTCGAGTTCAGGATACCCGCGACAAGGCGCGTGCAGTAAACCGGTACGCTCAGTTCCTTCAGAACATACGGCAGTGCACCGATGTGATCCTCATGACCGTGGGTGATGACAATGCCGCGCACCTTATTCTTGTGGCGGCGGAGGTAGGTGATGTCCGGGATGACGAGGTCAACGCCAAGCATTTCATTGTCCGGAAACGCAAGACCACAATCAATGACAAAAATGTCCTGCCCGTACTCTACAACCGTCATGTTCTTGCCGATCTCATTGAGTCCGCCCAACGGAATAATCTTCAGTTTTTCTTTCATAATAAGCGTATCACTTTCCTTTACATGAAGCACAGATCGGAAACATACATCGCCTCTGGAACAGGCACAGCAAACAGGCCTTCCGGCGGGTTGACCGGCAAAGCGCTGCTGCACGCTTCCGCCGCGCAGTACTTGTCAAAAATAAATTGATTTCAAATCTATCCGAACGCCGCAAAAATCCTCAATTCGGCGGCCAAACATCAAAAACTTTATCATAGTATACCACACATTTGCATAATTGTACACCCACATGTGTATCTTCCTGCAGAAAACAGGTGTGAAAAATTTCTTTTTTTCAACAGTCGTCCAGTTTGCCCTATCAATTTCAGTTTTTTTATACAAAGCTGCAATGTGTTTTGCTTTTTTCTTCTACATGCGGTATACTAAGACATATTCTACTTAAAATACGGGAGTTTTACACATGAAAATTTCAGATATATTCCAAACCAAAAAAACTGTTTTTTCCCTGGAGGTTTTTCCGCCGAAAAAAACCAGCAAGATCGACACAATCTATGACACAATTGAACGTCTCAGCGACCTGAATCCGGATTTCATCAGCGTCACCTATGGCGCAGGCGGCACGGGCACAGGCAGCCTGACGGCAAAAATTGCCTCTGATCTCAAAAATACGTATCACATTGAACCGCTTGCCCATCTCACTGCTATCCATACGACACGCCAGCAGGCAACCGATATCCTCACAGAGCTGCGTGAAAATGGCATTGAAAATGTACTGGCACTGCGCGGCGACCTGCATCCGGAACTGCCCATCCCCGGAGACTTCAAATATGCCAGCGACCTGACGCAATTCATCACCGACTTTGGCGGCTTCGATATCTGCGGCGCATGCTATCCGGAAGGTCATCCCGAGTCGGATAATCTCATCTCTGACGTCACCAACACGCGCCCAAAGATCGAAGCAGGCGCCACCCATCTGATCTCACAATTGTTTTTTGACAACAATGATTTTTATGCGTTCTTAGACCGTGCAAAACTTGCAGGCATCACTGTACCGATTGAAGCGGGCATCATGCCAGTCATCAACAAGGCACAGATTGAGCGCATGGTCTCCACCTGCGGCGCAAGCTTGCCACGCAAATTCGCACATATGGTCTCCCGATATGAACACGATCCAGAGGCATTGTTCGACGCAGGCATTGCCTATGCCGTCGATCAGATCATTGATCTGATCGCCAGCGGCGTCGATGGCATCCACCTGTACACCATGAACAATCCGCGCGTCGCACATCTCATCTATACGCGAATCCGCAAAGTGCTCGAAGCGTCTAACAAAGCATGAACTTAAAACTCGACCGCGCAGAAGTATTGCGCTACATGGGACATGCAGGCAGTGACACAGACATTGTACAAACGGCACAATGGGCGATGGATCGCATTGTACAACTTGCCGCGCCGCGTTGGAACTGGATTGTATGCACACCGGATGCATTGCCACTGTCTGGCAATGACATCCATCGCCATTTAGATGGCTGTGACCGCATGGCAGTCCTGTGCGCCACGCTGGGCGCCGCAGTGGATCGCGAAATCCGGCGCACCGGATACCGCAGCATGTTGGATGCGCTTGCGCTGGATGCGGCGGCAGGCGATGCGATTGAAAAAGTCTGTGACGCGGCAGAAGATGAGATCCGGATGCAATTCGGGCAGCATGGCTTGTATGTCACCGGGCGTTTTTCTCCCGGATATGGCGACTTGCCCATTGATATCCAACGCGATTTGCTTGCACTGTGCGATGCACCTCGCCGCATCGGGCTTTCCGCAACACCGTCCAACCTTTTGACGCCGGGCAAGTCGGTCACCGCTTTGCTCGGCATTTCTGCACATCCGGTTTCCGGACGCGGACGCGGCTGCGGCACATGCCGCCTGTCTGCAAACTGTCCCTATAGAAAGAGAGGAACTCGCTGTGGAACTTAATTCACGTATTTTATCTGATTTCTTTGTGCTGGACGGCGGCATGGGTACGATGCTCATGGAAGCGGGTATGCCGGTCGGCTCACTGCCCGAACTGATGAATCTGAATCATCCTGAAGTCATCGCTTCCATTCACCGCCAATATGTTGAAGCCGGTTCCGATATGGTCATCACATGCACCTTCGGCGCAAATGAAAAGAAAACCGCAGGCTGTGGTCATACAGTGGAAGAAATCATCACCGCTGCTGTCGCCAATGCGCGGGCATCCGGCGCCTCTTATGTCGCGCTGGATGTCGGTCCAATCGGTGAACTGCTCGCTCCAACCGGCACACTGGATTTTGACGACGCATATGCCATGTTTGCCCGGCAGATACGCTGTGGTGCAGCTTGCGGTGTAGACGCCATCTATATCGAAACGATGACCGATCTGTTGGAGACCAAGGCTGCCGTACTCGCTGCACGAGAGACCTGTGATCTGCCAGTGTTTGCAACGATGACATTTGAAGCTTCCGGGCGCACATTTCTCGGTGTGCCGCCCGAAGCGGCCGCATTGACGCTCCAGGGGCTCGGCGTCAGTGCCATCGGCATCAACTGTTCCCTCGGTCCAAAAGAAATTCTTCCCATTGCCAGCCGGCTTGCAGCCGTCGCATCTGTTCCCATGATCATCAAGCCGAACGCAGGATTGCCCGACGCCACCTCCAGCACCCTGTCCTATGACATCACACCGGAGGAATTTGCACAGTATGTGCCGGACTATCTCGCCCTGGGCTTTACGATTTTTGGCGGCTGCTGTGGCACGACACCGGAATATATCCGGCGCATCCGCACCGCCCTGGACAACGCAACATTCCGCGCACCGGAACCCAAACATCTCTCCGCATTGTGTTCCGGCACACGCTATGTCCCTGTGGACGGCGTTTGCGTCATTGGCGAACGCATCAACCCGACTGGCAAAAAACGCTTCAAACAGGCGCTTCAGGAACATGACATCGATTATATCATCAACCAAGGCATTGAACAGTCCGATGCAGGCGCACATGTGCTCGACGTCAACGTCGGTCTGCCCGGCATTGATGAACGTGAGATGATGATGGAAGTGATTCAGGAGCTGCAAAGCTGTATTGATCTGCCGCTCCAGTTAGATTCCAATAATCCCAATGTGCTGGAGCCTGCGCTTCGCCGCTATAACGGCACGCCCATGATTAACTCCGTCAATGGCGAGGACGCAAGCCTGGACGCAATCCTCCCGCTCGCCGCAAAATATGGCACAATGGTTGTCGGTTTGACATTGGATGAAAACGGCATCCCGCCCACGGCAGACGGTCGCGTTGCCATTGCGCGCAAAATCGTCGCACGTGCGGCGGAATACGGCATCGCACCGGAACGCATTGCAATCGATTGCCTGACGCTGACCGTTTCCGCAGAACCTGCGGGCGCAATGAATACCTTATCCGCTCTGCGCACGGTTAAACAGGAGTTGGGTGTCAAGACTTGCCTGGGCGTGTCCAATATCTCCTTTGGACTGCCGCAGCGCGTCAAAGTCAATTCACATTTCCTCGCCATCGCGCTGGAAAACGGTCTGGACTTCCCCATCATCAATCCGAATGTGCCGGAAATGATGCAGGCCGTTGACGTGCACAACCTGCTGCATCAGCGCGATCCTGGCAGTATGCATTACATCGAAACATACAGTGCTTCGACTGAGATGCCCGCCACACCCAAACCATCGGTTTCCCATGCGCCCGATGTACAGACTGCCATTCTCAAAGGGCTTGGTGACGATTGCGCTGCCGCAACACGCACACTGTTGGAAACACTCGATCCACTCGACGTTGTATCGAAACACCTGATCCCTGCACTCGACACGGTCGGCGATCTGTTTGAGAAAGATAAACTATTCCTGCCACAGCTCATCCGTTCCGCAGAATGTGCGAAAGAAGGCTTTGAAGTTGTGCGCCAGCATATGGCGAAGCAGGGAGGCGAAGCCCCCAAGGCAGACAAAGTCATTCTTGCAACGGTCAAGGGTGATATCCACGACATCGGCAAAAATATCGTCAAAGTTGTCATGGAAAACTATGGTTATCAGATCTTCGATCTGGGCCGCGACGTACCGCCGGAAACCATCGTTAAATGTGCTCTGGAACAGAACATCCGTTTGGTCGGTCTGAGTGCACTGATGACCACGACACTCGGCGCAATGGCGGATACCATTTCCCTCCTGCATGAAAATGGTTATACAGGAAAAATCATGGTTGGCGGCGCTGTCCTTACGCCTGATTATGCCGATTCCATTGGTGCGGATTTCTATTGCCGTGATGCAAAAGCATCGGTTGATGCCGCACGCACCGTGTTCGGTTCATGACCATAGATTACATTTAAATGACAAAATAATTACAGCTCTCCCACGCTTTGGTTACAATCCCAAGCAGATGGAGAGCTGTAATTTTTTGGACAAAATCGCCGTTTTTTTCGCCAAATATACCAAATTATCCCGTTTTTTCTTGTGCAAAGTTTCTGAATTTCTAAAAAAACCCCAATTTTGGTTTGACAGATCCTGTTTTGTCCTGTAAGATAGGTTACAGTTCAGTTACACCATCGTAACAAATTGATACCGAATGTTCACCATAACGCCCCATTGAAAAGGAGTTACATATGTTTCAGAAATTAAAAAAATGTATCATGGTTGCCGTCACCGGCATCGTACTGACAGCAAGCGTCACCGCAGGTGCTATGGCTGCCAACGTCACCGCAACAACCAGCGTCAATGTGCGCGCAGGCGCAGGCAATAATTACAAAGTTGTAACCGTCCTCAAAAAGGGACAGGTCGTCTCCAAGACCGGCTCTTCCGGCAACTGGATCAAGGTCAATGCAAACGGCAAAACCGGCTATGTGTACAAAAAGTACCTGACTGACGGCGGCAGCACCACAAGCAATGCCTCCAAAAAGCCGAGTACTTCTACATCGAACACAGGCAACAAAACATACATGGGCAACTACAAACTGACATTCTACGCCGGCGATACCATCACGGCTTCCGGCAGAACCCCGCGCGTCAATCATACCATTGCGGCTGATACCTCTATCCTCCCGATGTACTCCAAGGTTTACATCGAAGGCTGGGGAACCTATACCGTCGAGGACCGCGGCGGCGCGATCAAGGGCAATCGCATTGATATCTTCGTTGCCAGCAACAAAATCGCCTATCAGAACGGTGTCAAGTACGCAGATGTATATCTCGTAAAATAATCAAAAAATGGCAAACCGGCACAGGAATGTATCCCGTGCCGGTTTTTTCGTGCATAGAACTCCAGCGCAGCATACGCCCGCGCTTCATCTGTTATTCCGTGACAATCGCCAGAAAAACCGCATTTTTATCCGAACAGTTTTTTGTGTAATGCGTGTCGCCGCCGCCACAGATCCAGGCGTCGCCTGGATACACGGTGTGTTCCTCTCCACCGTCTGCAATCACCAGCTCACCCTCCAGCAGCCAGCAAAACTCTGCATCCGGCATATGCGCATGTTCACCGATCGTACAGCCGGGCGCCAGCGTCAACACCGCGCACATTTTGAATTTGCCGAACGAATCTCCCGGGGCAAGCAGCGTCTTGCGGATGACACTCCCTTCACCGCCGCGCAGATTTTCAATTCGGTCTGTCTTCTGTTTGTCTGCTCGATTTAACATCGTAT